>DASQXT010000220.1:0-3906 GCA_035639575.1 Geodermatophilus sp. | reverse complement strand
CCGCCCTCGACCAGCTCGAGCAGCACCGACGAGGTGTAGATCAGCCCGCCGGTCGACTCGAGGTTGGCCCGCATCCGGTCGGCGTCCACCACGAGGTTCTGCACGAGCCCGGTGGTCAGGTGCAGCAGGTAGTCGGTGGTGATCGCGGCGTCGGGCAGGAACACCCGCTCGGTCGAGGAGTGCGAGATGTCGCGCTCGTGCCAGAGCGGGATGCCCTCCATCACCGGGACGACGGCGGCGCGGACGACGCGGGCCAGGCCGGCGATGCGCTCGGAGCGGATCGGGTTCTTCTTGTGCGGCATCGCGCTGGAGCCCTTCTGGCCCGACCCGAACGCCTCGGACAGCTCCCGCACCTCGGTGCGCTGCCCGTGCCGCACCTCCAGTGCCACCGTCTCGCAGACCGTGGCGACGATCGCCAGCGCCGCGACCCACTCGCTGACCGAGTCGCGCAACACCACCTGGGTGGAGGCGTCCGCGGGCCGCAGGTCCAGCGCCTCGGCGACGGCGACCTCGACCGACGGGTCGATCAGCGAGTACGTGCCGACGGCGCCGGAGATGGCGACGACGCCGACCCGCTCGCGCGCGGCCCGCAGCCGGTCCCGCGAGCGGGCGGCGGCGAAGGCGATGTCGGCGACCCGGTGCCCCCAGACGTCGGGCTCGGCGTGCACACCGTGGGTGCGGCCGACCTTGATGGTGTCGCGGTGGGCCAGCGCGTGGTCGCGCAGCACCGCCACCAGCCGGTCGAGCCGGGCCAGCAGCAGGTCGGTGGCCTCGGTCAGCTGGACGGCGAGCGCGGTGTCCAGCAGGTCGGAGGACGTCATGCCGTGGTGCACGTAGGCGGCGGCCGACCGGGGCTCGGTGTTGTCCGCCCACGCGGTGAGGAAGGCGATGACGTCGTGCTGTGTCGTCTCCTCGATCTCGGCGACCCGCTCCGGCGTCGGCGGCGGCGCGTCGCGCACCGGTTGCACCACCTCGGCGGGCACCCGCCCGGCTGCGGCGTGCGCCTCGAGGACGAGGGTCTCGACCCGGCACCACAGCTCGTACTTGTGCTGGTCGCTCCAGACCCGCCCCATCTCGGGCAAGGTGTACCGCTCGATCATCGGGGTACCGCCCGCCACTCGTCCGCTCGTCGCACCACGTGCCCCAGTCTCCCGCAGGCGAGATGCTGTCGGCGACGGCCCCTCGAGCTCCCCGGAGGAACCTGTGCTGCGACGGGGCACCCACCTGCTGACGCGGGCCCGCGCGCGCATCCGCGCGGCCCGTGAGCACGACCCGCACGCCTGGCCGCACCCGCACCCGGACGACGACGGGTACCTCGACGACGACGACGAGACGACCGGCTTCGCCGACGACACCGACCGGCCGCCCCTCGGCAGCCCCGAGCCCGGCGCGCCCGACCTCGACGGCCTGCTCGGACCCGGCGGGGTGAGCGGGCCGCCGGCGCAGGGGGAACCCGCCGACCGGCGCCGTCGTCCCGCGCGGCGACCGGGCGCGGCCGAGGAGGAGGTGCCCCGGACGCTGCGGGTCGCGGCCGCCTGGTCGTGGCGGCTCATCGTCGTCGTCGCCGGGCTCTACCTGCTGCTCTGGGCGGCGGCCTACGTGGCCGTGGTCGTCGTCCCGGTGATCGTCGCGCTGCTGCTGGCGGCGCTGCTGCAACCGGGTGCCTCGGGGCTGGTCCGCCGCGGGTGGCCACGGGCGCTGGCCGCGCTCACGATGCTGGTGGTCGGGCTGGGCACCGTGGCGGGCATCGTCACGCTCGTCGTCCAGCAGGTCACCACCGGTTTCGGCGACCTCGCCGACCAGGTCGGTCAGGGTGTCGACCAGGTGCGCGACCTCGTCGTCCGCACCTTCCCGGTCACCCGGACCCAGCTGGAGAACGCGGTCGAGCAGCTGCAGCAGACCCTGGTCGCCAACGAGGACACGCTGGCCTCGGGCGCGCTCACCACCGCCGTCACGGTCGGCGAGGTCGTCACCGGCACGCTGCTGGCGCTGTTCACGCTGTTCTTCTTCCTCAAGGACGGCCGTTCGATCTGGCTGTGGCTGGTCGGCCTCTTCCCGCGGGACTCGCGCGCGTTCGTCGACGAGGCCGCCCGCCGCTCGTGGCGCACGCTCATCTCCTACGTGCGCGCCACGGCCGCCGTGGCGATGGTCGACGCGATCGGCATCGGCATCGGGCTGGCCGTGCTGGGCGTCCCGCTGGTCATCCCGCTGGCGGCGCTGGTCTTCCTGGGCGCGTTCATCCCGATCATCGGGTCGTTCCTCGCCGGCACCGTGGCCGTGCTCGTCGCGCTGGTCTCGAAGGGGCCGATCACGGCGCTGATCGCGCTGGCCGTCGTGGTGCTGGTCATGCAGCTGGAGGGGCACGTCCTGCAGCCGCTGCTCCTGGGCCGGGCGGTGCGGGTGCACCCGCTCGCCGTCGTCCTCGCGATCGCGGCGGGGCTGCTGGTGGCCGGCATCTTCGGCGCGCTCATCGCCGTGCCCACCGTGGCCTGCGCGAACGTTGCCGGCACCTACCTGTCACGGCGCTACGACGGCCCGCGCCCACCCGAGCCGCGCCGGGACCGCGCCCGGCCGGCGGTCAGCGCCCAGTGAGGACGGCCCCGTCCTCACCGACCGCTCAGGGCGCGGTGATGCGGCCCTCGACCGCGGCCAGCGCGATGTCGGTGCGCCAGTGCGCGTCGGCCAGCCGCACGCCGGCGACCCGCTCGTAGGCCAGCTGCCGCGCCGCGGCGAGGTCCGCGCCGACGCCGGTCACGGCGAGCACCCGCCCACCGGCGGAGCGGACGGTGCCCTCGGCGTCCACGGTGGTGCCCGCGTGCAGCACCCCCTCCCCCTCGGCGCCGGTGACCGGGTCGCCGGTGCGCGGCCGCTCGGGGTAGCCCGGTGCCGCGACGACGACGGTGACCGCGGCCGCGTCGCGCCAGCGCAGCGGCGGGTGGTCGGCGAGCGTGCCGGTGGCGGCGGCGTGCAGCAGGCCGGCCAGCGGCGTCTCCAGCAGCGGCAGCACGACCTGGGTCTCCGGGTCGCCGAAGCGGGCGTTGAACTCCACCACCCGCAGCCCCCGGGAGGTCAGCGCCAGCCCGGCGTAGAGCAGTCCGGAGAACGGCTCGCCGCGACGGCGCATCTCGTCGACCGTCGGCTGCAGCACGGTGGCCAGCACCTCGTCGACCAGGTCCGGCGGCGCCCACGGCAGGGGCGCGTAGGCCCCCATCCCGCCGGTGTTGGGCCCGGCGTCGCCGTCGTCGCGGCGCTTGGCGTCCTGGGCGGGCAGCAGCGGCAGCACCGTCGTCCCGTCGGTGACGGCGAACAGCGACACCTCCGGGCCGTCGAGGTACTCCTCGACGAGCACCGCGCCGCCGGCCTCCAGCACGCGGTGCCCGTGGGCCACCGCGGTGTCCCGGTCGGTCGTGACGACGACGCCCTTGCCGGCGGCCAGCCCGTCGTCCTTGACCACGTACGGCGCCCCCGCCTCGTCCAGCGCCGTCTCCAGCTCGGCCGGGCCGCCGACCGGCCAGGACCGGGCGGTCGGGACACCGGCCGCGGCCATCACGTGCTTGGCGAAGGACTTGCTGCCCTCGATCTGCGCGGCCTGCTCCGACGGGCCGAAGCAGGCGATGCCGGCGTCACGGACGGCATCCGCGGCGCCGGCGACCAGCGGCACCTCTGGTCCGATGACGACGAGGTCGGCGCGCCACGTCGTGGCCAGGCCGGCGACCGCGACCGGGTCGGCGGCGGCCAGCGACTCCCCGCCCACCCCCGGCTCGGCGACCGCCCGGGTGCCGGCGTTGCCGGGCGCGCAGGCCAGCGCGGTCACCGCGGGGTCGGAGGACAGAGCGACGCACAGGGCGTGCTCCCGGGCACCGGAGCCGATCACGAGCACGCGCACGGACCCCGACGCTACCCAGC
>DASQXT010000219.1:0-2046 GCA_035639575.1 Geodermatophilus sp. | reverse complement strand
CGAACGCCTGGCCGAGGGCGATGGCGACGTCCTCCACGGTGTGGTGGGCGTCGATGTGCAGGTCGCCGTCGGCCCGCACGGTGAGGTCGATGCCGCTGTGCTTGGACAGCGAGGTCAGCATGTGGTCGTAGAACCCGACCCCGGTGCTGATCGAGCTGGTGCCCGTGCCGTCGAGGTCCAGCTCGACGACGAGCTTGGTCTCGCTGGTCTCGCGCTCGACGCGTGCGGTGCGGCTCATGAGGACGAGTCTCCCAGGTGCAGGTCGGCGACCACCTCACCCAGGGCGGTCAGGAAGGCGTCGATCTCCTCGGTGGTCCCGGCCGTGACCCGCAGCCAGCCGGGCAGGCCGACGTCCCGGACGAGGACGTCGTGCTCGAGCAGCGCGCGCCACACGGCGGGGGCGTCGGCGAAGTGCCCGAAGAGGACGAAGTTGGCGTCGCTCGGGACGCTCGTCAGCCCCAGCCCCGGCAGGGCGGCGACGATCCGGTCACGCTCGGCTCGGACCGCATCGACGGTCGCCAGCAGCGCGTCGGTGTGCGCCAGCGCCGTCCGCGCGGCCGCCTGGGTCAGCGACGACAGGTGGTAGGGCAGCCGGACCAGCTGCAGCGCGTCGACGACGGCGGGGTCGGCGGCCAGGTAACCCAGTCGCAGGCCCGCCATGCCGAACGCCTTGCTCATCGTGCGGCTCACCAGCAGCCGCGGCCGGCCGGGCAGCAGGGTGAGCGCCGACCGGGTGCCGGTGCGGGCGAACTCGGTGTAGGCCTCGTCCACGACCACCACGCCGGCGCGCTCGTCGCCGGAGGCGCTGTAGGACGTGGCGTCGTAGATGGCGCTGATCGTCTCCAGCGCGACCGCGGTCCCGGTCGGGTTGTTCGGGCTGGTCACGAAGACGACGTCGGGCCGGACCTCGCGCACCTGCGCGGCGGCCTGCGCGGCGTCGATGCTGAAGTCCTCCAGGCGGTGCCCGTCGACCCAGGCGGTGCCGGTGCCGGCCGAGATGATCGGGTGCATGGAGTAGGACGGCGTGAAGCCCAGCGCCGTCCGCCCAGCCCCGCCGAAGGCCTGCAGGACCTGCTGCAGCACCTCGTTGGAGCCGTTGGCCGCCCAGACCTGGGCCGGCTCGACGGTCTCCCCGCTGGTGCGGGTCAGGTAGGCGGCCAGGTCGCGGCGCAGCCCGAGGGCGTCGCGGTCGGGGTAGCGGTTGAGCTCCAACGCCGCGTGCCCCAGCGCCTCACCCAGGTCGGCCAGCAGCTCCGGCGGCAGCGGGTGCGGGTTCTCGTTGGTGTTGAGCCGGTGCTTGACCTGCAGCTGAGGGGCGCCGTAGGGCGTGCGGCCACGCAGCTCCGGCCGCAGCGGGAGCTCGTCGAGGGAGCTCACGACTGCTGCCGGGCCCGGACGGCGGCGGCGTGCGCGGGCAGGTCCTCGGCGCCGGCCAGGGCGTCGATGTGGCCGGCGACGTCGGCGAGGGCCTGCTCGTCGTACTCGACGAGGTGGATGCCGCGCAGGAACGACTGCACCGACAGGCCGCTGGAGTGCCGCGCGCACCCGCCGGTGGGCAGCACGTGGTTGGAGCCGGCGATGTAGTCGCCCAGCGAGACCGGCGACCAGGCGCCGACGAACACCGCCCCGGCGTTGCGCACCCGCATCGCCACCTCGCGCGCGTCCCGGGTCTGGATCTCCAGGTGCTCGGCGGCGTAGGCGTCCACCACGCGCAGGCCGGCGTCGACGTCGTCCACCAGCACGATGCCGGACTGGCTGCC
The DNA here is from genome assembly GCA_035639575.1 of Geodermatophilus sp. GTDB lineage: Bacteria > Actinomycetota > Actinomycetes > Mycobacteriales > Geodermatophilaceae > Geodermatophilus. Next base: position 286 of record DASQXT010000219.1, on the reverse strand, counting down.
GTGCAGCGCGGTGGAGATCCGGTCGGAGTGCTTGGTCGCGGCGACCTGCCCGGGCACCAGGTCGAGGACGGCCTCGGCGAGCGCCTCGCTGTCGGTGACCAGCACCGCGCCGGCCAGCGGGTCGTGCTCGGCCTGGCTGATCAGATCGGCCGCGACGTGCACCGGGTCGGCGGTCTCGTCGGCGAGGATCGCCACCTCGGTCGGGCCGGCCTCGGAGTCGATGCCGATGAGCCCGCGCAGCAGCCGCTTGGCCGCCGTCACGTAGACGTTGCCGGGCCCGGTGACC
>DASQXT010000218.1:0-2004 GCA_035639575.1 Geodermatophilus sp. | reverse complement strand
GGGCCGGGCCGGCCTGGTCCGCCGGGACCGGCACGAGCTGGAGCTGCTGACCGAGCAGTTCGGCGTCGCGGCCCGCGCCGCCGCCGAGGCCGCCCCGCCGCCCGAGCCGCTGTCCGACGACCCCGCCGAGGACGCCGTCCTGTCCGCGTCCGTGCGCGACGGCCGGTTGGTGTCCATCCCCGCGCAGCAGAGCAAGCGCCGGGTCGTGCTCGAGCACCTGGTCCGCGTCTTCGACGTCGGTGTCCGCTACCCCGAGCGCGAGGTCAACGCGCTGCTGGCGGTATGGCACCCCGACACCGCCGCGTTGCGCCGCTACCTGGTCGACGAGGGCCTGCTCACCCGCGAGGCCGGCCTCTACTGGCGCAGCGGCGGCTGGGTCGACGTCTGACGGCGAACCTCAGGCAGGTGGGCGAGGGCGGGTGTCACCGGGGGTGGGGACGGCCCCAGGGCACGCGTCGTTCGGAGGTCGGGGACGGCGGCAACTGCCGACGAACTCGCAGGAGTGCAGGACCTCCGCGGGAGCTCCACCCCTGCTTACTGGTGGAAGCAGGGGTGGAGCTCCCCGCAGAGGGTGTTCGGCAGCCGTGCCACGGGACGAGTCCGCGTCGGTGGGCCCGAGCCGGTGTCGCCGAGCTGGCGACGGACGCGACGGGCCGCCGCTGAAGGTCGACGCCCTGCGGGAGATGGAGCACGCCAGGCGGCCGACGTGGGAGGCCCTGGTCGACCGCCGGCGCCGGCGGCAGGCGCGAGAGCGGCGCTAGCCGAGGCGGACGGTGCCGTCGGGGTCGACCGACCAGCCCGGGTTGTGCCCGACCTCCCACACGACGCCGTTCGGGTCGGCCACCAGGGCGTGGAAGACGCCGCCGAAGGCGCCCTCCTCGGGCGGGGTGAGCACCGTGCCACCGGCCGCGGTCATGGCGTCGACCAGCGCCCGGACGGCGTCTCGGTCGGCCACGTTGTGCGCCAGCGTCACCCCGGAGACCGCGGGGCGCGCCGGGCCGCGGCCGAGGTCCTGGGCGAACTTGCCCGCCTCGAAGAAGGCGAGCACCGTGCCGGGCGCGATCTGGAAGAAGACGATCTCGCCGGGGACGTCGAGCAGCGGGCGCCAGCCCAGTCCGTCGACGTAGAAGCGGTGGGCGGCGTCCAGGTCGTCGGTGGCCAGGGTGGTGAAGTGGACCTGCTGTTCCACGGGACCTCCTTCAGTGACCGGGGCCGAGCTGGCCGACGGCGTCGAGCAGGCGGCGCAGGCTCTCCAGCCGCTCCCGGCGGGCGGGCGGGCCGGCGTCGGCCCAGGCGTCCAGCACGCAGTCGGGGTCCTCGGCGGTGTGCCCGCAGCCGGGCGGGCAGTCGACGGCGGCCTCGGCCAGGTCGTCGAAGGCGTTGAGCACGTCCTGCGGGGTGACGTGCGCCAGCCCCAGCGACCGGATGCCGGGGGTGTCGATCACCGTGCCGCCCCCGGGCAGGTCCAGCAGCACGGCCGATGAGGACGTGTGCCGGCCCTTGCCGATCTTGCTGACGTCGCCGGTGGCCCGGAAGGCGTCGGGCACCAGCCGGTTGACCAGGGTCGACTTGCCGACACCGGACTGGCCGACCAGCACGCTCATCCGCAGCTCGAGCCGCTCGAGGAGCGCATCCAGCGGCTGGTCGCGGGAGATCGGGACCGCGTCGAGGTCGAGCCCGGCGTAGCGGTCCAGCAGCGGCTGCGGGCTGGCCAGGTCGGCTTTGGTCAGGCACAGCAGCGGCTCGAGGCCACCGGCGTAGGCGGCCACCAGGCAGCGGTCCAGGAAGCCGAGCGCCGGCTCCGGGTCGGCCACCGCGGTGACGACGACGAGCAGGTCGGCGTTGGCCACCACCACCCGCTCGGTGGGGTCGGTGTCGTCGGCGGTTCGCCGCAGCACCGTCGTCCGCTCCTCGATGACGACGATCCGGGCGAGGGTGTCCGGCCGGCCGGTGACGTCGCCGACGAGCCGCACCCGGTCGCCGACGACGACGCCGTGCTTGCCC
>DASQXT010000217.1:0-6013 GCA_035639575.1 Geodermatophilus sp. | reverse complement strand
AGCGGCGGGGACCTCGGCGGAGGCGACGGCGACCGCCTGGGGGAGCACACCCGACGCCGGGGCGCAGCCCGCTACCAGCGGGGCGCCGGTGGCCAGTCCGACGCCCAGGGCGAGGGCTGCTGCCCGCCGGGCGCCGGCGGGCAGCAGGTACCGGGTGAACGCCCGCGCGGTCGTGCCGGCGACCCCCGGCAACGCGGAGAGCGCGGTGAGGGTCAGGCCGAGGGCGCCCCACAGCCAGACGGCCCAGGCGAGCGCCGCGACGCCGGCGAGCAGGACCGTCTCGGCGCCGGACGCGTCGACGACACGCTGCAGGTCCAGGCCGGCGTCCGCGACCGCCCGGAGGTCCGGGGTGACCGCGCGGAGGCCGGCGGCGGCAGCGGCCATCGCCGTCGCCGTCCCGAGCAGGCGCCGGATCGACATGTCTCCTCCTCGACTAATCACGATTGCTGCGTGACTAAACCAAGCAAACGCACGCAAACGCAAGGATCAGCGCCTAGTAGTGTGGAAACCGAGGAGGTGGCCGATGCGGTGGCAGCGGCTCTTCGCCGACCTGCAGGCGGAGTTCGACGAGGTGGAGGCCGCAGCCGAGCGGGCCGAGGACGCCTCCCGTCGGCGGGTGGAGACCGGCGCGGTCCGGCTGGTGGACCGGTTGGCCGGCGCCCTCGACCGGCCGCTGACCCTGCGGTGTTCCGGCGCCGGCGACGTGACCGGCGTCCTCGTCGAGGTGGGCGCCGACTGGCTGCTGCTGACCGACGACAGCCGGCGGGAGGTGCTCGTGGCGACGGCGACCGTGCGGACGGTCGCCGGGCTGGGACGCGCGACGGCTCCGGCCGAGGACGCCGGTCCGGTGCGGGCACGGCTGGACCTGCGGCGGGCGCTGCGCGGGCTGGCCCGCGACCGCAGCGTCGTGCAGGTCGTCCTGGACGACGGCGCGACCTACACCGGCACCGTGGACGGCGTGGGTGCCGACCACGTCGAGCTGGCCGAGCACGCCGCCGACCAGCCGCGCCGGGCGGCAGCCGTGCGGGGAGTGCGGGCGATCGCCCTGCCGGCGGTGGCGGTCGTGCGGACGCTGGCGCCCGGGCTGGACTGACCGGTGGACTGCGGCCGGGAGGACACGGGCCGGCTCGGGCCGGGCGCCGTGCGGGGTCGGCTCCGCCCGGTGCCGTGCGGGTTCAGCCCCGGCGGCGCCCCCCGGACCCGGTCGACGCGTCGTCCTGCTCGACCTGCTCCTCGGCGGCGGGCTCCGCGGGCACGGTGCCGGCGCGCGCCTCGGCGTACTTCTGCGCGATGAAGCGCTCGAGCTCCTCGTTCTCGACCCGCCACTGGCCACGGCCGCCGATCTGGATGGCGATCAGCTCCTTGCGGCGCACCAGCGCGTAGGCCTGCGACCAGGAGACGTTGAGGATCTCGGCGACGTCGTCGAGGGTCAGGAACCGCGGTGTGGGCATCAGGTCTCCGTCCGGTCCCGGACAGTCTGGCAGCCCCGTCCGGGTGGCATGCGCGCCGTCCACAGCCCCGAACGTGTGGACAGCCCCTGCACGCAGCGGCGCACCTGTCCCATCATCTCCGTCCGACCGTGGGCCCACCCGGGCCGTCCACGGCGCCCGTGCAGATGGAGGACCGCCGGCTGTGAGCGCCACGCGCACCGTGCCCACCGCCCCCGGGGCGACGACCCCGGGCGCCGCCGCCCCCGTGCCGGGGCCGGCACCGCGACGGGTCCGGCCGCCGCGCTGGCTCGACCTCCGGCTGGTGCTCGGCGTCCTGCTGGTGCTCGGCTCGGTCCTGCTCGGCGCCCGCGTGGTCGCCGCCGCCGACGCGACGGTGCCGGTGTGGTCGGCCGCGGGCGACCTCGCGGCCGGGACGGTGCTCACCGCCGGTGACCTCGTGGCCGTCGACGTCCGGCTGGACGACGTCGCCGGCGCCTACCTCGCGACGAGCACGCAACCGGAGGGCCGGGCCCTCGCCCGCGCGGTGCGCAGCGGGGAGCTGCTGCCCCGGACGGCGCTGGAGGAGCCGGCCGAGCTGGTGCAGATGGCGCTGCCGGTGCAGGCCGGCTACGTGCCGCCGGGGCTGGACCGCGGACAGGTCGTCGACGTCTACGCCGTCGCCGACCCCGCGGCCGGTGCCACCGGCGCCGGTGACGGGAGCGTGACCCTCGTCGTGGCGGCGGCTCCGGTGCAGGCGATCTCGGGCCGCACGGAGGGGGTGCTGTCGACGGCCACGACCACCGTGCAGGTCGTCGTCTCGGTGCCGGCCGACCAGGCACCCGCGGTGCTCGGCGCGATCGGTGGCCGCCCACTGGTGGTCGTCGCGCACGGTTCGGTGGACGGCGCCGGCGGGGTGGCGTCGGGCCCGACGACCGCCGCGCCGACACCCTCGACCTCGGCGTCCGCGCCGCCGACCGCAGCGGTGACCCCGCCGGCCGCCGCACCTGCCGGGTCCGCGCCGCCCGCGGCCGGAGCCGCCGGGCCGACCGCGGGTGCTGCGCTGCCGTCGGTCGCGCCCTCCGCCGTCCCGCCGTCCCGGCAGGACGCCGGGGCGCCCAGCGTCCCGGCGGCCGGGACCCCCTGATGGCGCTGCAGGTCTTCACCGCCGTCACCGGTGCCGGGTGGGAGTCCGCGCTGGTGGGTGCCCTCGACCGGACCGACCACGGCGTCACCGTCGTCCGCCGGTGCGTGGACGTCTCCGAGCTGCTGGCCGCTGCGGCCACCGGGACCGCGCAGGCCGCGCTCCTGTCGGCCGACCTGCGCCGCCTCGACGGGGACGCCGTCGCCCGGCTGGCGGCGGCCGGCGTGGCCGTCGTGGGCCTGGTCGACCCGGGCGACGAGCGCGCCACCGACCGGCTCCACGGTCTGGGGATCGGTCGGGTGCTGCCGGCCGACGCCGAGCCCGAGACCATCGCCCGGGCCCTGCGCGAGGCGGTGGCCGGTGGCCCGCTCGCCGGCCGGGACATCGCCGACCCGCGGGCCGCGCTGCCCGCGCACGGGCTGCCCGAGCCGGCGCCGGAACGGTCGGCCGGCCGCGGCCGCGTGATCGCGGTCTGGGGGCCGACCGGCGCACCGGGCCGCACCACCGTCGCCGTGGGGCTCGCCGACGAGGCCGCCCGGCTGGACGTGTCGACCGTGCTGGTCGACGCCGACGTGTACGGCGGCGTGGTGGCCCAGGTGCTCGGCCTGCTCGACGAGTCGCCCGGGCTGGCCGGCGCGGCGCGGCAGGCAGCCGCCGGGACCCTCGACGAGGCGGCGCTCGGCCGGCTGGCCTGGGCGGTGCGCCCGCGGCTGGGCGTTCTCACCGGGCTGGCCCGCGCGGACCGCTGGCCCGAGCTGCGCCCGCACGCCGTGGCCGCCGTCCTGGAGGAGGTGCGCCGCAGCGCCGAGCTCACCGTGGTCGACTGCGCCTTCAGCCTCGAGGAGGACGAGGAGCTGTCCTTCGACACCGCGGCGCCCCGGCGCAACGGCGTGACGCTCACCGTCCTGGAGGCCGCGGACACCGTGCTGTGCGTCAGCGGGGCGGACCCGGTGGCGTTGCAGCGCAGCATCCGGGCCCTCGGCGAGCTGCGCGACGTGCTGCCCGACGTCGAACCGGTCGTGGTCGTCAACCAGGTGCGGCGTGGACCGGTGCCCGGCGACCCCCGCCGCGAGATCGGCGACGCGCTGGAGCGCTTCGCCGGCCGCGAGGTGGGCTTCTTCCTGCCCGCCGACCGACGCGCCACCGACGCGGCCCTGGCCGATGGACGCACGCTGGCCGAGGTCGCGCCGTCCTCACCGCTGCGCACGGAGCTGCGGGCGATGGCCGCCGCGCTCACCGGCGTGCCGGTGCCGGCGGCGTCCGGCCGGGGACGTCCGCGGCTGCGCCGACGCGCCGGGTGAGGCGACGGGCGCCACCCTCCGCGGGGCTGTCGGTCCGGCGGTGCCGCGCCGTAGCGTGAGCACACCGACCGGGAGGAGACCGAAGGTGGAGCGCCTGACCACCCTGGACGCGTCGTTCCTCTACCTCGAGAAGCCGGACAACCCCATGCACGTGGCCGGCGTCCTGGTGCTCGAGCCGCCGGCGGGCGGCCTGGACGCGATCGCGGCTCTGATCGAGGCCCGGCTGCCGCTGGTGCCGCGCTACCGGCAGCGGGTCCTCGAGGTGCCCGGGCACCTGGCCAACCCGGTGTGGGCCGACGACCCGGACTTCGACATCGAGTACCACGTCCGCCGGTCCGCGGTCCCCCGGCCGGGGACGCAGGCGCAGCTGCTGGACCTCGTCTCCCGGGTGGTCGCCCGCCCGCTGGACCGCGGGCGGCCGCTGTGGGAGGTCTACCTCGTCGAGGGCCTGGCCGAGGGCCGGGTCGCGGTCATCACGAAGACGCACCCTGCGCTGGTCGACGGCCTGGGCACCGTCGACATCGGGCAGGTCCTGCTCGACGACTCGCCGGACGCGACGGTCCCCGCACCGGCGCAGTGGCGACCCCGCCGGCTGCCCGGCGCGCTGCAGCTGGTCGGCGAGGCCGTGGCGGAGTACGCGGCGCGCCCGACGGCGGTCGTGGAGACCGCGCGGCACGCCGTCACCGACGCGCGGGCCACCGGCGCGCGGGTGACCGGCGCCGCGCAGGGTGCCGTGCGCGCGGCGCGGTCGGCGCTGTTCCCGGCTCCGCACACGCCCCTCGACGCGGCGCGCGGCAGCCAGCGCCGGGTGGCGGTGGCACGGGCCGACCTCGACGACGTCAAGCGGGTCCGCAAGGCGCACGGCGGGACGGTCAACGACGTGCTGCTGACCGTGGTGACCGGAGCACTGCGGGACTGGCTGCTCTCACGGGGCCAGGCGGTCGTCGGGTCCACCTCGGTGCGGGCGCTGGTGCCGGTGTCGGTGCAGGGCGACGAGGAGGAGGCGCCCGGCACCCGGGTGTCGAGCTACCTGGTCGACCTCCCCGTCGGCGAGGCCAACCCGCGGGTGCGGCTGACCCGGCTGAGCTTCGCCATGCGCGGCGTGAGCCAGCACGGCCGGTCGGTCGGCGCGGACGCGCTCATCGCGCTCACCGGCTTCGCCCCGCCCACGCTGCACGCCCTCGGCGCCCGGGCGGCGCGCGGCCTGTCCCGCCGGATGGCCAACCTGGTGGTCACCAACGTGCCGGGGCCTCAGGTGCCCCTGTACGCCGCCGGTGCCCGGATGCTCGAGGTCTTCCCGGTGGTCCCGCTCGCCCCGGGGCAGGGGCTGTCGGTGGGCATCACCAGCTACGACGGCTGCGTCTTCTTCGGCCTCAACGCCGACCGCGACGGCGTCGGGGACGTCGACGTGCTCGCCGACCTCGTCGAGCAGGAGCTCACCGTCCTGGTCGAGACCGCGGGCTGACCCGCAGCCCGCGGGGCCGGGTCGGCGCCGGGATACCGTCGTGCGTCCCCTCGGCGCGAAGGAGCCAGCCCGGTGCGTGTGTATCTGCCCGCCACGACCAGCGTCCTGCGGACGCTCGTGGACGAGGGGCGCCTGACCGGGCCGCTCACCGCCTTCGCGGTCACCCCGGGCCTGCGCGAGTTCTACGCCCTCAGTGACGCCGGGGCCGACGAGGAGGAACTCGAGTACGCCGCCCTGCTTGCAGCCGCGCGGGCCAGCCTCCGGCTGGTCGACGTCGACCCCTCCGCCGCGCGCCGCCGGGTCGTGCTGGCCGCCGACGTCCCCGACCCGGCGGTCACCGAGGTCGAGGACCCGGACGCCGACCGCGGTGCCGTCCGCGTCACCGGGGACGTCCCGCTGGCCGGGGTCGCCAGCGCGCACGTCGACGGCGCGGAGGCCGAGGACGACGTCCGGGCGGCGGTGAACGTGGTGCTCGAGGCCGACCTCGGCAGTGAGGACGCCCAGTTCGTCGTCGACCAGGCCGAGGGTCACGAGCTCGCCTGGTACGCCACCCAGGAGATCGGACCGCTGCTCGAGCTGCTGTGATCCCGGGACGGGCGGCCGGTCACCACGCGGCACCGCACGCCCCACTGCCCACGGCGGCGGGGACTCCGGCGGGGACCTGGCCCAGCGGCGG
>DASQXT010000216.1:0-16420 GCA_035639575.1 Geodermatophilus sp. | reverse complement strand
GGCCGCGCCGGCCACCTGCTCCCGCAGCCAGGTGCGCACGTCCCCGCCGGGCGGTGGGGACGGCGGTGCGGAGGAGGACGCGGCCGGCGACGTCGAGGACGGCGCGGCGGCGCGCAGCCGGTCGAGCTGCTCGCCGGCCTGCGCGGCCAGGTCGCTGAGGGCCAGGGCGGGATCGGCCGTCGTCGCCACGGCGTAGGCCGCGACCACCGCCTCCTGGACGGCGACCTGCCCGGCCAGCCGGTCGGCCTCCTCGGTGCTCACCGCCGGGCCGCCGGAGGAGCCCGCGGTGCAGCCGGCCGCCAGCAGCGCGAGCCCGGCCGAGGCCGCGAGGAAGGCGCGACGGGGGAAGCCCGCGGGAGCGGGCGGAGCGAGGGGGGCCATCACCTCCATCCTCTCAGCCCGGTCTCCGCCGGGCCGGGAGCCCACGACGGGCGGGTCCCTCCCCGGCCGCCCGGTCTCGGGCCCGCGGCCGGAGCGGTAGCCTGACCCTCTGCCCGGTTCCGGGCCGACGGCGTGTCCGCCGTCCCCCGGCAGGCCGGGACACCGGCTCCGGATCACCGTGCGCGTGCCGCCGACCGAGCCCAGGAGAGGGAGGGAGCCGTGTCCGCCGCCCCCCGCACCGACCCCGTCGCCACCCGGCTGGCCGGGCTGGTCGCGCCGGTCGTCGAGGCCGCCGGCTACGACCTCGAGGAGCTGGTCGTCACCCCCGCAGGCCGGCGCAGCATCGTCCGCGTCGTGGTCGACCGGGACGACGGCGTGACCCTCGACGACGTCGCCGAGGTCAGCCGCGCGGTGTCCACGGCCCTCGACGAGCACGACGGCGAGTTCGGCAGCGCCCCCTACGTGCTCGAGGTCACCAGCCCCGGGGTCGACCGGCCGCTCACCGAGCCGCGGCACTGGCGGCGCAACACCGGGCGCTTGGTGACCGTGGCCGTCGGTCCCGCGGGCTCGGCCGAGCAGGTGACCGCGCGGGTCCTGGAGGTCGACGGCGACGGGGTGACCCTCGCGGTGGAGGCGAAGGGCAAGCCCGGGGCGAAGAAGCGGCCGCCCACCCGCCGGGAGGTGCCGTGGCAGGAGCTGGGCACCGGACGGGTGCAGGTGGAGTTCGGCCGGCACGAACCGGGTGCGGGCGCGGAGCCCGAGGACGCCACGGCGCAGCCGGATCCCGCGGACGACGACGACGGAGGAGGACAGTGAACATCGACGTGACCGCCCTCAAGGCGGTCGAGCGGGAGAAGGGCATCCCGGCCGACACCGTCATCGAGGCCATCGAGACGGCCCTGGTGACCGCGTACCGGCACGCCGACGGCGCGAGCAAGCACGTGCGGGTGCACGTCGACCGCAAGACCGGCGAGGTCGCGGTGCTCGCCCAGGAACTCGGGCCGGACGGGGAGGTCGTCCGCGAGTGGGACGACACCCCGCACGACTTCGGTCGCATCGCGGCCAGCACCGCCAAGCAGGTCATCGTCCAGCGGCTGCGCGACGCCGAGCACGAGCAGACCTTCGGCGAGTACGCGGGCAAGGAGGGCGACATCGTCAGCGGCATCGTGCAGGCCGACCAGCGGCGCAACGCCGGCGGCACGGTGCTCGTCGACATCGGCAAGGTCGAGGCGGTGCTGCCCGCGGCCGAGCAGGTGCCGGGGGAGAGCTACCCCCACGGCAGCCGGCTGAAGGCCTACGTGGTCTCGGTCGCCCGCACCTACCGCGGCCCGCAGGTCACCGTCTCGCGCACCCACCCGAACCTGGTCCGCAAGCTCTTCGCCCTCGAGGTCCCCGAGATCGCCGACGGCAGCGTCGAGATCGTCGCGGTCGCGCGCGAGGCCGGCCACCGCTCGAAGATCGCCGTCCGCACCTCGGTGCCGGGGCTCAACGCCAAGGGCGCCTGCATCGGCCCGATGGGCCAGCGGGTGCGCAACGTCATGAGCGAGCTGCACGGCGAGAAGATCGACATCGTCGACTGGTCCGACGACCCGGCGACCTTCGTGGCCTCGGCCCTGAGCCCGGCGCGGGTCTCCAGCGCCCAGCTCGTCGACCGCCAGGCGAAGGCGGTGCGGGTCGTCGTCCCCGACTACCAGCTGTCGCTGGCGATCGGCAAGGAGGGCCAGAACGCCCGCCTGGCCGCGCGGCTGACCGGTTGCCGGATCGACATCCGCAGTGACGCCCAGCCCGACGACGCCACGCCCTCGCCGGGCGTCGGGCGCGCGCCGCTGCGCTCGGGTGCGCCCGACGCGCGTGGCGGCGGCCCCGGGGGTCCGGGTGGGGCCGCACGCCCCGGTCGGGTACCCGGTCGCCGGAGCCCGGAACACCGGGGGCCCTCAGCGCGCTAGAGTGCAGGGTGGCCGAAACGTCGATCCCGGTGCGCACCTGTGTGGGCTGCCGGAAGCGCGCTCCGGTCACCGACCTGCTGCGCGTCGTCGCGCGGGACGGGGCACTCGTCCCCGATCCGCGACGGAGGCTCCCCGGCCGGGGGGCCTCGCTGCACCCCACCCCGGAGTGCCTGCACGCAGCGGAGCGACGCCGGGCCTTCCCCCGGGCGCTGCGCCTCCCCGGAGGCGGCGGCTCCCCGGTGGAGGTCGGTCCGCTCCGGGAGCACGTCCTCGGCGCGCCTGTGGCGCCCCCGGGGAGCGGGTCCCGGGCGGGCGAGCACGCACGAACGACAACCGCAACAACACAGACGGACCGGCAACCGGCCGGTCCGCAGTCGAGTCAGGACGTCGTCGGATGAGCAAGCCGTGAAGTCCCCACGATGACCATGCAGTACTGACGACGAGGTCGAGCGGGCCAGCCGCCGGCCTCACCAAGAGGAGATCCGTGCCAGGCAAAGCCCGCGTACACGAACTCGCCAAGGAGTTCGGTGTCGACAGCAAGACCGTGCTCGCCAAGCTCAAGGAGCAGGGCGAGTTCGTGAAGTCCGCGTCCTCGACCGTCGAGGCCCCCGTGGCCCGGCGGCTCCGGGAGGCCTTCGTGGCGTCCGGTGCCAACGGCGGCGGCAACGGTGGTGGCCAGTCGGCCGCTCCCAGGCCCGCTCCGCGCCCGGGTCCGCGTCCCCCGCAGGCCCCGGCCGCCGCGGCTCCGGCCGCGCCGTCCACCCCTGCGCCGTCCGCTCCTGTGGCGCCCACCCCGGCTCCGGCCCCCGCTCCGGCTCCGGCTCCGGCCCCCGCGCCGCAGTCGCCGGCGGCCGGTGTCCCCGGTGCCCCGACCCCGGGCCCGCGTCCCGGCGCGGCCCGGCCCGGTGCGCCCGTCCCCGGCCCGCGGCCGACCGCTCCGGAGCCCCAGGCCCCGGCGGCCAGCGCGCCGACCCAGCAGCCGCCCGCGGCGCCCAGCGGCCCGCGTCCGGCCGGTGCCCCGCGTCCCGGCCCGGCGGGTGGCCCGACCCCGGGCCCGCGTCCGGCCGCTCCGGGTGCCGGGCCGCGACCGGGCCCGCGCCCGGCTCCGCGGCCGGGCAACAACCCCTTCAGCAGCGCTCCCCGTCCGGCTCCGGCCGGTGGCGCGCCGCGTCCCGGCCCGGCCGGTGGCCCCCGTCCGGGTCCTGCTGCCGGTGGCCCGCGTCCCGGTCCGGCCGGTCCCGGCGGTCCCCGTCCGGGTCCCGGTGCCGGCGGTCCGCGGCCCGCGGCCGGTGGCCCGCGTCCGGGTCCCGGTGCCGGCGGTCCGCGTCCGGCGGCTGGTCCCGGTGGTCCGCGGCCGAACCCGGGCATGATGCCGCAGCGTCCCTCGCCGGGCATGATGCCGCCGCGGCCGGCCGGTGCCGGCCGGCCGGGCGGTGGGCCCGGAGGCGCGGCCCGTGGCCGCCCCGGGGGTGGCCCCGGCGGTGGTGGCGGCGGCTTCCGTCCCGGTGGTGGTGGTGGCGGCGGCGGTGGCGCTCCCGCCGGCGGCGGTTTCCGTGCCGGTGGCGGCGGTGGCCGCGGCCGGGGTCGTGGTGGCTCCGGTGCCGGTACCGCGGGTGCCTTCGGCCGTCCCGGCGGGCGTGGTCCGGTCCGTGGGCGCAAGAGCAAGAAGCAGCGGCGCCAGGAGTTCGACCAGATGGCGGCGCCCAGCATGGGCGGCGTCAGCCTGCCGCGGGGCAACGGGCAGGTCGTCCGGCTGCCGCGCGGTGCGTCGCTGACCGACCTCGCCGAGAAGATCGGCGCCCAGCCGGCCGCGCTGGTCACCGCTCTGTTCCACCTGGGCGAGATGGTCACCGCGACCCAGTCGGTGAACGACGAGACGCTGCAGCTGCTCGGTGCCGAGATCGGCTGGGACATCCAGGTGGTCAGCCCCGAGGACGAGGACCGCGAGCTGCTCGAGACCTTCGACCTCACCTTCGGTGACGAGGGCGACGAGGAGGACTGGGAGGCCCGTCCGCCGGTGGTGACCGTCATGGGTCACGTCGACCACGGGAAGACGAAGCTGCTGGACGCCATCCGCAACACCAACGTGGTGGCGCGCGAGGCCGGCGGCATCACCCAGCACATCGGCGCCTACCAGATCGAGACCGAGCTGGAGGGCGAGGAGCGCCCGATCACCTTCATCGACACCCCGGGTCACGAGTCGTTCACCGCGATGCGTGCCCGTGGCGCGAAGGTGACCGACATCGTCGTCCTGGTCGTGGCCGCCGACGACGGTGTCATGCCGCAGACGGTCGAGGCGCTCAACCACGCCCAGGCCGCCGCGGTGCCGATCGTGGTCGCCGTCAACAAGATCGACAAGGAGGGGGCCAACCCCGCCAAGATCCGTCAGCAGCTCACCGAGTACGGGCTGGTGGCCGAGGAGTACGGCGGCGACACGATGTTCGTCGACGTCTCCGCGACCACCCGTCAGGGCATCGACGACCTGCTCGCGGCGATCCTGCTGACCGCCGACGCCTCGCTGGACCTGCGCGCCAACACGCAGATGGACCCGCAGGGTGTGGTCATCGAGGGCAAGCTGGACAAGGGCCGCGGCCCGGTCGCGACCGTCCTGGTCCAGCGCGGCACGCTGCGCACCGGCGACTCGATCGTCGCCGGTGACGCCTACGGCCGCGTGCGCTCGCTGCTCGACGAGTACGGCAACAAGCTCAAGGAGGCCCTGCCGGCGCGTCCGGTGCAGGTCGTCGGCCTCACCTCGGTGCCGCGTGCCGGTGACACCTTCCTCGTCGTCGAGGAGGACCGCGTCGCCCGGCAGATCGCCGACCGCCGCCAGGCCCGCATCCGCAACGCGCAGAACGCGCAGATGCGCAAGCGGATCAGCCTGGAGGACCTGGACGCGGCGCTCAAGGAGAACCGTCAGCTCAACCTGATCATCAAGGGCGACAACTCGGGCACCGTGGAGGCGCTCGAGGAGGCGCTGATGAAGATCGAGGTGAGCGACGACGTCTCGCTGCGGGTCATCCACCGCGGGGTCGGGTCGATCACCAAGAGCGACATCGACCTGGCGCTGGCCGACGACGTCATCGTCCTGGGCTTCAACGTCCGGGCCGAGGGTCAGGCCACCGAGCTGGCCAACCGCGAGGGCATCGACGTCCGGTACTACTCGGTCATCTACCAGGCGATCGAGGAGATCGAGGCGGCCCTCAAGGGCATGCTCAAGCCGGAGTACGAGGAGGTCGGGCTCGGCACGGCGGAGGTCCGCGAGGTCTTCCGGGTGCCGCGGATCGGCAACGTGGCGGGCTCCATCGTCCGCAGCGGCACGATCACCCGGAACTCCCGGGCCCGGTTGGTCCGCGACGGTGTGGTGGTCGCCGACAACCTGACGGTCGAGTCGCTGCGCCGGTTCAAGGACGACGTGACCGAGGTCCGCGAGGGCTACGAGTGCGGTATCGGTCTCGGGTCGTTCAACGACATCAAGGTCGAGGACGTCATCGAGACCTTCGAGATGCGCGAGAAGCCGCGCGCGTGATCCGCGACGGCCGCGGCCGGGGTGCTCCCCGGCCGCGGCCGCGCGGCCCGGGCGGAGCGGCCCCCCTCCCGGGGCCCGCTGCGAGCGTCAGAGCAGTGGGGAGGAGGGGGGTCCGTCCGGTGTTCACCGGCACGCTGAACGCCGACCTGCTGCTCGGCGACGTGCACTCGCTCAAGGGCAAGCGTGCCGTGGTCCGGCCGATCGTGGCCGAGCTGCGGCGCCGGTACGCCGTGGCCGCCGCGGAGGTCGGTGACCAGGACCTGCACCGCCGCGTGCAGGTCGGGGTGGCCACGGTGGCCGGGGACGCCGCCCAGGTGACCGACGTCCTCGACGCCTGCGAGCGGTTGCTGGCCGAGCGGCCGGAGGTGACGCTGCTCTCGACGCACCGGCAGCTGATCAGCGACACCGATTGAAGGACCTCCCTCCTCCCCGCTGTGGAAAGGACCCCGTCCTCCCCGCCCTCCGCGAGCTCTGGGCGGGACCCGGGACGGGGCCGCGGTGGGGCCCTGGAGGGAGACGATCCAGTCCCCGCACCACCCGCGTCCCGGCCTGCCCGAGGCGCCCTGCACCAGGAGGTCCGATGGCCGACCCGGCCCGCGCCCGCAAGCTCGCGGTGCGCATCCGCCAGATCGTCTCCGCTGCGATCGAGACGCAGATCAAGGACCCGCGGCTGGGCATGGTGACCGTCACCGACGCCCGGGTGACCAGCGACCTGCGTGAGGCGACGGTCTTCTACACCGTCTACGGCGACGCCACGCAGGTCGAGGACTCCGCCAAGGCCCTCACGTCGGCCACCGGAGTGCTGCGCTCGACCGTCGGCAGGCAGACCGGCATCAAGTTCGTGCCCACGCTCACCTTCGTCGCCGACCACGTGCCCGACACCGCGCGCGAGCTCGACGCCGCGCTCGAGCGGGTGCGGCACGCCGACGCCGAGCTCGCCCGCATCCGCGCCGGCGCGTCGTACGCCGGTGACGCCGACCCGTACCGCCGTCCCCCCGAGGACGACGACGAGGGAGACCCCACCGAGGACCGGGCGGACGTCGGGACTGCCGATGACACCACCGACGAGCCCACCCAGACCAGGAGCGTGTCGTGAGCGAGAACGACCCGGACCCCAACCTGCCCGACGAGGGACAGGGCCGCTCCGAGCTGGGCGGTCGTCCCGAGCCCGACGCCGGCGACCCCACCCGGGGCGGCAAGCGGGGCGAGATCGGCGAGGCGCCGAGCATCGCCTCCGACGAGCCCGGCGACGGGGAGGGTTACCCGGTCGGCGGTGGCCTGGTGACCGAGGAGGAGAACGCGCCCCCGGTCGCCGACCCCGGCCCGGCGTCGTGACGGTCTCCCTCCCACGTAGTACGGACCTGACCGACCGGGCCGCGGCCGTCCTCGCCGGGGCGGCCGCGGCCCGGGCCACCGTCGTCCTCTCCGGGCACGTGCAGCCCGACGCCGACGCCCTCGGCAGCACGCTGGCCCTCGCCGAGGGCCTGCGGCGCCGCGGGGCCCGGGTGCTGGCCACGTTCCCCGCCCCGTTCACGCTGCCGGCGTCGCTGGCCTGGCTGCCCGGGGCCGAGGGGCTGATGCCCTCCTCGGCGGTGCCGGCGTCCCCCGACCTGTTCGTGAGCCTGGACGCCGCCTCGCCGGGCCGGCTCGGTGAGCTGGCCGCCCTGCTGGACGGCGCGGCCACCTCCGTGGTCGTCGACCACCACGCGAGCAACCCCGGCTTCGGCGACGTCCGCGTCGTCGACCCGGCCGCGCCGGCGACCGTCGTCCTCGTCGCCGACCTGCTCGACGGTCTGGGTGTGACCCTCGACGAGCGGCTGGCCACCTGCCTGTACGCCGGGCTCACCGCCGACACCGGCTCCTTCCGGTTCGGCAACACCCGCCCCGACACCCACCACCTGGCCGCCCGGCTGCTGGCGACCGGCATCGACCACGCCGCCATCAGCCGGCGGCTGTTCGACACCGCCCCGTTCGCCTGGCTGGGGCTGCTCTCCGTCGTGGCCGGTCGCGCCGTGCTGGAGGCCGAGGTCGGCGCGGGCCTGGTGTGGACCTGGTCGAGCACGGCCGAGGCCGCCGAGCACGGCCTGCCCGGCGAGCAGCTCGAGGCGGTGGTGGACGTCGTCCGCTGCACTCAGGAGGCCGACGTGGCCTGCGTGCTCAAGGGCCAGGACGACGGCTCGTGGGCGGTGTCGCTGCGCTCCCGCGGCGCCACGGACGTCGCCCGCATCGCCATGGCACTGGGCGGTGGCGGCCACCGCGCGGCAGCCGGCTTCACCTCGCACGACGACCGCGAGGCCACCGTCCGCGCGATCCGGGCCGCGCTCCGCGAGGGATGACCCGGTCATGACACCGCGGTCCGCCGGACCGCACCGCGACCAGGAGCCGTCCTCCCGCCCTGCTGAGCCCACCCACGGCTCCGCGGCGGGAGGCCTCCGGCCCCCACACCGCGGCCCGTCGGTGCTCGGGTTGGCTCTTCCCGCGTTGGTCGTGCTGGCCGCCGAGCCGCTGTACCTGCTGGTCGACACCGCGGTCGTCGGGAACCTGGGCACGGTCGCGCTGGGCGGGCTGGCCGTCGGTGGCGGGCTGCTGGCGTGGGCGGCCGCGCTGCTGAACTTCCTGGCCTACGGCACCACGGCCCGCGCCGCCCGCCGCGCCGGTGCCGGCGACCGGGCGGGCGCGGTCGCCGAGGGCGTGCAGGCCACCTGGCTGGCGCTGGCGCTGGGCCTGGCGGTGCTCGTGCTGTTCCAGCTGCTCGCCGGCCCGCTCGCCCGGCTGCTCGCCGGCAGCGACGGACCCGTGGCCGCGGCGGGGGAGAGCTGGCTGCGCGTGGCCTCCCTCGGCGCGCCGCTGCTGCTGGTCTCCCTGGCCGGCAACGGCTGGCTGCGCGGGGTGCAGGAGCTGCGCCGTCCCATGCGTTACGTCCTGACCGGCAGCCTCGCCAGCCTGGTGCTCTGCCCGCTGCTCGTGCACCCCGCGGGGCTCGGGCTGCTCGGCTCGGCGATCGCCAACGTGGCCGGGCAGGCGCTCACCGCCACTCTCTTCGTCCGGTCGCTGCTGCACGAGGGCGTCGCCTGGCGACCCCGCCTCAGGGCGCTCCGGGCGCAGCTGGTCATCGGCCGCGACCTGTTGCTGCGGGCCGCCGTGCTGCAGGTGTCCTTCCTCGTGGCGACCGGCGTGGTCGCCCGCGCCGGCACTGCCGAGCTCGCCGCGCACCAGATCGCCATCCAGCTGTTCTTCTTCCTCGCCCTGGTGCTCGACGCCTACGCCATCGCCGCGCAGACGCTGGTCGGCCAGGCCCTCGGCGCGGCCCATCCGGACGCCGCCCGCGCGACCGCCCGGCGGGTCACCGTCTGGGGCCTGGGCACCGGCGTCGTGGTCGCGGCCGCGCTGCTGGCGCTGCGGCCGGTGGTGCTGCCGCTGTTCACCGACGACCCCGCGGTCGTGGCGCAGGCGACGGTGGCCTGGTGGTTCCTCGCCGCGATGCAACCGCTGGCCGGTGTCGTGTTCGCGCTGGACGGCGTGCTGATGGGCGCCGGCGACGTCGGCTACCTGCGCTCGGTGACCATCGGAGCGGCCCTCGTCGGCTTCGTCCCGCTGTCGCTGCTCGCCGTCCCACTGGGCTGGGGGCTGGCCGGCGTGTGGACCGGCCTGACCCTGTTCATCGCGCTCCGGCTGATCGGCGTGCTCGTCCGGGTGGCGGGTGAGCGGTGGCTGCGGGCGCCTGACACCGTGACGGCGTGAGCAGACGCACGGACGCCGACGTCCCCCCGGGCCTGCTGCTGGTCGACAAGCCCGGCGGCATGACCTCGCACGACGTCGTGGCCCGGGCCCGGCGGGTGCTCTCGGTCCGCCGGGTCGGGCACGCCGGCACCCTCGACCCGATGGCCACCGGCCTGCTGGTCCTGGGCGTCGGGGCGGCGACCCGGCTGCTCGGGTACGTCGGCGGGCACGACAAGACCTACGAGGCGACCATCCGGCTCGGCCAGACCACCGTCACCGACGACCGCGAGGGCGAGGTCCTCGTCACCACCCCGGCCGGGCACCTGGACGACGACGCCGTCGCCGCCGCCCTGGCCGCGCAGACCGGCCCGCTGCTGCAGGTGCCCTCGTCGGTGAGCGCGGTGAAGGTCGCCGGCCGCCGGTCCTACGACCGGGTGCGCGCGGGCGAGGAGGTGGTGCTGGAGCCGCGCGCGGTGACCGTCCACCGGCTCGACGTCCACCGCGTCACCCGGCCCACGCCGGACCTGGTGGACGTCGACGTGACCGTCTCCTGCACCGCCGGCACCTACGTCCGGGCCATCGCGCGGGACGCCGGCGCCGCGCTCGGTGTGGGCGGGCACCTCACCGCGCTGCGCCGCACCGCTTCCGGCCCCTTCACGGTGGCGGAGGCCGCGCCGGTCGAGGAGGCCGGGCAGGCTCTGGCCGCCGGCGGGGGAGCGGGGGTCCTCGGCCTCCCCGACGCCGCCCGCGCCGTCTTCCCGGTGCGCACGCTGACCGACGAGGAGGCGCGCGCCCTCGGGTACGGGCAGCGGATCCCGGCCACCGGCGCCCCCGGCCTGCACGCCGCGGTGGACGGCGCGGACCGGCTGGTCGCCCTCGTCGAGGACGCCGGTGCCACGGCCCGCGTCGCCGTGGGGTTCCCACCCGGGTGAGGTGCTGGAACGGCCCCGTGCCGGCGGAAGGACCCCCTGCCCCCACCGCTCGCGGGCTCGCGGCGGGCCCTGCAGGGGGCCGAGCTGCGAGGGGCACGGGGCCTTCCTCAGCTGCGCGCCACCCGGCCGATGAGCGAGTCGTCGAGGTGGGCCAGCAGGTCGGCCGGGTCGTCGTAGACCTCGTCGGCGCCGGCCTCCTCCAGCTCGGCCCGGGAGATGCCGCCGCAGGTCAGCGCGATGCACGGCAGGCCGGCGCCCCGCGCCGAGCGCACGTCCCACACCGTGTCGCCGACCGCGACGGTGCGCGCGGCGTCCAGGCCGTTGTCGCTGACGGCGGTCTGCAGCAGATCCGGCGCGGGCTTGGCCGACTCCACGTCGGCCGACGTCGTGGCCCCGTCGACGACGTCCTCGCCCCCGATCGCCGGCACCATCCACTCCAGGTCGGACTCCATGCCGCTGGTCGCCAGCACCACGGCCAGGTCCCGCTCGCGGCACGCCGCGAGCAGCCGGTCCACGCGGGGGAAGGGGACGACCAGCTCCCGCAGCGGCTCGTAGCGCCGTCCCTTGGCCTCCACGACCTCCTCGGTGTCGGGGACGTCGTCCCCCAGCAGGTGGGTGACCAGCTCGGCGCTGCCGATGCCGATGGCGCGGTGGCAGTCGGCCATCGAGACCTCGGGGTGGCCGGTGTCGCGGAAGGCCTGCCACCAGGCGAGCACCTGCAGGTAGTTGGTGTCCAGGAGCGTGCCGTCGACGTCGAGGAGGACGCCGGGCCGCGGCGCCGGTGCGGCATCGGTCATCGCGCCATCGTCACCCGCAGCCGACCGACCCGCAGGGGCGCGGGACCGACCGGCCGCCCCGCCGTCGCGGGATCGACCGGCCGCCCCGCCTCTGCGGGATTGACCGGTCGCCCCGCCGGGAAGGGGGCGTCCATGAGCGTCGTCAAGATCAACGCGATCACCGTGCCCAAGGACAAGCAGGAGCGCTTCGAGGAGCGCTTCAAGGGCCGCGCCGGTGCGGTCGAGAGCACACCGGGCTTCGAGTGGTTCGAGCTGCTGCGTCCCCTGGAGGGCACCGACCAGTACCTCGTCTACACGCGGTGGGAGAGCGAGGAGGCCTACCGGGCGTGGGAGTCCGGTCAGGACTTCGCCCGCGCCCACGAGGGCGGCGGCTCCGAGCTCGCGCCGGCGGCCAGTGCCTCCTCCCACCTGTGGTCCTACGAGGTGGTCGAGAGCGCGGCACCCGACCGGCCGTGACCGGCCACAGCGGCCCCCGCCGGTGTGGCCGGCGGCGGAGCTAGGGTGAGCGGGCGGTCCGGCAGCCGCCGGACCGCCCCTCGGATCCGCGCACGCCGCAGGTGGGAGCCATGACCGACACGCTCGCCGACAGCCGTACCACTTCCCGGGTGTTCACCGAGGGCGTGCCGGTGGTCGTGGAGGACGTGCGGCGCCGCCCCGCCGCGGAGCGCAACGAGCTGCTCTCCGACCCGGGGTTCGGCCGCTACTTCACCGACTCGATGTTCGTCGCCCGCTACCGCGCGGGCGAGGGCTGGTACGACGCCCGGCTGACCTCCTACGCGCCGCTGCAGGTGGACCCGGCCACCGCCGCACTGCACTACGCGCAGTCGATCTTCGAGGGACTCAAGGCCTACGCCCAGCCCGACGGCAGCGTCGCCACCTTCCGCCCCGAGGCCAACGCCGCCCGCTTCGTCCGCGGCGCCAAGCGGCTGGCCATGCCGCCGGTGCCCGAGGAGGCCTTCCTCGCCGCCGTCGACGCCCTCGTCGACGCCGACCGCGACTGGGTGCCCACCGGCCCGGACCAGACGCTCTACCTGCGCCCCTACCAGCTGGCGACCGAGCCCTTCCTCGGCGTCCGCCCGGCGCACGAGTACCTGTTCCTGGTGATCGCCAGCCCGGCCGGCGCCTACTTCCCCCGCGGCGTCCACCCGGTCTCGGTGTACCTGTCGGAGGACTACATCCGGGCCGCGCCGGGCGGCACCGGCGACGTCAAGTGCGCCGGCAACTACGCGGCCAGCCTGCTGGCCCAGGAGCAGGCCATCGACGCCGGCTGTGACCAGGTCGTCTGGCTCGACGCGGTGGAGAAGCGCTACGTCGAGGAGATGGGCGGGATGAACCTGTTCTTCGTCCTCGGCTCCGGGGACGACGCCGAGCTGGTCACCCCCGAGCTCACCGGCACCCTGCTGCCCGGCATCACCCGCGACTCGCTGATCACCGTCGCCCGGGAGATGGGCCACCGGGTCACCGAGCGGCGGTTCAGCGTGGAGGAGTGGCGCTCCGGCGTCGCCGACGGCACGGTCACCGAGACCTTCGCCTGCGGCACCGCCGCGGTCATCACCCCGGTCGGCGAGGTCAAGGCGCGCACCGGTGACTTCACCGTCGGCAACGGGGAGCCCGGGCCGCTGACCATGCGGCTGCGCGAGCACCTGCTCGACATCCAGCACGGCCGGGTGCCCGACACCCACGGCTGGCTGCACCGGGTCGCCTGAGCGGCCCGGACACATCGACGTGCGGCGCTGGCGGGGCCTCGAGGCGACCCCCGGGGACCTCGGACGCACGGTGGTCACCGTCGGCATGTACGACGGCGTCCACCGGGGCCACCAGCAGTTGATCGGCACGGCCGTGGCGCGGGCCCGTGCGCTGGGCCGGCCCTGCCTGCTGCTCACCTTCGACCCGCACCCCTCGGAGGTGGTGCGGCCGGGGTCGCACCCGGCGATCCTCACCTCGCTGGACCGCAAGGCCGAGCTGGTCGCCGAGCTGGGCGTGGACGAGATGTGCGTCCTGCCGTTCACCCCGGAGTTCATGCGGCTCCCACCCGGGACGTTCACCCACACCGTGCTGGTGGAGCACCTGCACGCCGCCTCGGTGGTGGTGGGGGAGAACTTCACCTACGGCCACCGGGCGGCCGGCAACGTCACGACGCTGGCGGAGGAGGGGCGGCGCTTCGGGTTCGCCGTGGAGCCGGTCCCGCTGGCCGGCGAGTCCTCCGCGGACGGCGAGATCACCCTCTCCTCGACCTACGTCCGGGCCTGCGTCGCGGCCGGGGACATGGTGTCGGCCGCGCGGGCGCTGGGCCGGCCGCACCGCATCGAGGGCGTCGTCGTCCGCGGGGACCGGCGTGGCCGCGAGCTGGGCTACCCGACGGCGAACGTGGAGTCCCCACCGTTCACCGCGATCCCCGCGGACGGCGTCTACGCCGGCGGTCTGGTCATCCTCGACCCCCGGACCGGGGCCAGCGTGAGCACCTCACCGGCGGCGATCTCGGTGGGCACCAACCCCACGTTCCAGGGCAGCAGGCGCACGGTCGAGGCGTACCTGCTCGACTTCGACGGCGACCTGTACGGCGAGCACGTCGGGGTGGAGTTCGTACAGCGGCTGCGGCCGATGGCCGCGTTCTCCGGCGTCGACGAGCTGGTCGCCCAGATGGACCGCGACGTCGCGGACACGCGCGAGGTCCTGGGGGCGGTGACATCGTCGGCCTACCGGCCGACACCGCGACCAGGTGCCGTCCCCGGCTGACGCGGAGCCGCTGCCCGTGTCCCGGCCGGGGACCCTCCGGCCCCGCGACCGGCCCACCCGGGCCACGTGCCGTCCCCGGCGGTGCGTTGGACCGTCCCCGTCTCCTCCCCGTCGAGCCGTCACGGACGGTGCTCCGACCTTCGCTGGTATCTTCGTGCACGGTCGGGACGACCCGACCTGTGTGCAGCCTGCCTCCGTGACAGAGACCGGGGGCCACACGTGACCTGCCTCCGGAGGCGATCCATGGCGCTCGACAGCGCGACGAAGCAGCAGATCATGACCGAGTACGCCACGGTCGAGAAGGACACCGGCTCGCCCGAGGTGCAGGTCGCGATGCTGACCCGCCGGATCAGCGACCTGACCGAGCACCTCAAGCAGCACAAGCACGACCACCACAGCCGGCGGGGGCTGCTCCTGCTGGTCGGTCGTCGTCGCCGGCTGCTGAACTACCTGGCCAAGACCGACATCAACCGGTACCGGTCGCTCATCGAGCGGCTCGGCCTGCGCCGGTGAACCAGAGGGGACCGTCCCGGCCGGGACGGTCCCCTCTCTCGTGCGGCACCCGCCGCACGGACCCAGGCCGCGCGCCGGATCCCCGACGCTGGTCGGTCCTCGGTAGTGGCCCCCGGGCATGCCCCTCCAGGAGAGGGGGAACGTCTCCCGTGGGCTTCGATCGAAGACCGGTCACCCGGGCGCAGTTCGGCGCAGACGCCACAAGAGGACGTCGCCGCATGCGACGTAGGAAGAGGACACCGTGTCCGCACCCACCACCCAGCACAGCACCGCTGCCGCGGAGTTCGACCCCGAGGACGGGGTCACCACCGCCACCGCGGTCATCGACAACGGCAGCTTCGGCAGCCGCACCATCACCTTCGAGACCGGCCGGCTGGCCAAGCAGGCCGCCGGTTCCGTCGTCGTCAGCATGGGCGACACGATGCTGCTGTCGGCCACCACGGCCGGCAAGCAGCCCAAGGAGCACTTCGACTTCTTCCCGTTGACGGTGGACGTCGAGGAGCGCATGTACGCCGCCGGGCGCATCCCCGGCTCGTTCTTCCGCCGCGAGGGCCGTCCCTCCGAGGACGCGATCCTCACCTGCCGGCTCATCGACCGCCCGCTGCGCCCGACCTTCGCCAAGGGCCTGCGCAACGAGGTCCAGGTCGTCATCACCGTCCTGTCGCTGGACCCCGGCCACCTCTACGACGTGCTGGCCATCAACGGCGCCTCGGCGTCGACCCAGCTCTCGGGCCTGCCGTTCTCCGGCCCGGTCGGCGGCACCCGCGTCGCGCTCGTCAACGGCCAGTGGGTGGGCTTCCCCACCCACGCCGAGCTCGAGGACGCCGTCTTCGACATGGTCGTGGCCGGCCGCGCCCTCCCCGACGGCGACGTCGCGATCATGATGGTCGAGGCCGAGGCGACCGAGAAGACGATCGAGCTGGTCGCCGGCGGCGCCACCGCCCCGACCGAGGAGGTCGTCGCCCAGGGCCTCGAGGCCGCCAAGCCCTTCATCAAGGCGCTGTGCGACGCGCAGGCGGCGCTGGCCGAGAAGGCCGCCAAGCCGGTCGCGGACTTCCCCCGCTTCCTCGACTACCAGGACGACGTCTACGCCGCCGTCGAGGCGCACGCGGGCGCGCGGCTGGCCGAGGTCCAGGCGATCCCGGGCAAGACCGAGCGCAACGACGCCACCGACGAGCTCAAGGACGACACCGTCGCCGCGCTCGCGGGCCGGTTCGAGGGCCGCGAGAAGGAGATCTCCGCGGCCTTCCGTGCGGTGACCAAGAAGGTCGTCCGGCAGCGGATCCTGCGGGACAAGGTCCGCATCGACGGCCGTGGCCTCACCGACATCCGCCCGCTCTCGGCCGAGGTGGAGGTCATCCCGCGGGTGCACGGCTCGGCGCTGTTCGAGCGCGGCGAGACCCAGATCCTCGGCGTCACCACGCTGAACATGCTGCGCATGGAGCAGCAGCTGGACACCCTCTCGCCGGTGACCCGCAAGCGCTACATGCACAACTACAACTTCCCGCCCTACTCCACCGGTGAGACCGGCCGCGTCGGTTCGCCCAAGCGCCGGGAGATCGGCCACGGCGCGCTGGCCGAGCGGGCGCTGGTGCCGGTGCTGCCCGACCGCGAGGAGTTCCCCTACGCGATCCGGCAGGTCTCCGAGGCGCTGGGGTCCAACGGCTCGACGTCCATGGGCTCGGTCTGCGCCTCCACCCTGGCGCTGCTCAACGCCGGTGTGCCGCTGCGCGCCCCGGTCGCGGGCATCGCCATGGGCCTGGTCTCCGACGAGGTCGACGGCACGACGGAGTACGTCGCGCTGACCGACATCCTCGGTGCCGAGGACGCCTTCGGTGACATGGACTTCAAGGTCGCCGGCACGCGGGA
>DASQXT010000215.1:0-20055 GCA_035639575.1 Geodermatophilus sp. | reverse complement strand
GGAGTGCCACCGTGGGCGGTCGGATCCGTCAGCGGGCCGACGGTGTCGAGGAGCTCGACGACCGAGCCGGGCCAGCCATGGGTCATGATCAGCGGCAGCGCGTTCTCGTGTCGGGACCTGACATGGATGAAGTGGATCTCGACCCCATCGATATCGGTCGTGAACTGCGGCAGCGCGTTGAGTCTCGCCTCGCACCTGCGCCAGTCGTACTCGCTCATCCAGTAGCGAGCGAGTGCCTGCAGTGTTGCCAGCTGCACTCCCTGCGACCGGTCGGCGACGAGTTCTCTGGAGGGCCAGCGCGTCGCCGCGATACGCCGGCGCAGGTCGTCGACCTTCTCCTGAGGGATGTCGACGTGGAATGTCCGAGGTGTGGTTCCGGTCTCGGCGGTGATGGTCATGGCGCCTCCCTGTCGGTTGCGCCACGAACAGTGGTTGTCCCCGGGTGCCCGTCGCACCAGTGAAAGACCCTGGCGACTCCGTGGCCGCCCCCTGGTGTCCCCCGTGAGCCGTGCCCGCGCGAGGTGTCCCCAAGTGGGCCGTCAGGGACGAGCTGGCTGCAGGGCAACCTGGCGTGAACGCCCGCGGCCTCACACGTCTCGGTGATGCGCGGCTGCGTCCAGCTTCTCCTTCAGCATCGCCGCGGTGACCTGGTGTGCGGGGCCCGGGAAGTCCGAGCCCGGAGCGACGTAGGGCTGCCCGTAGGCCGGGGTGTCGGGTTGGTAGCGCCAGCCCTCCGAGAGCGGGCCGACGTCGTAGGCGTCGTACCCGATCGAGTCGAGGAACTGCGCCACGGTCTGCTTGGCCGCCGCGTCGTCGCCGGCGATCGCGAGCACCGACCGCTCGGGGGAGCCCGCCGGACGCTGCAGGCTGCCGAGGTGGCCGAAGTAGATGTTGTTGAACGCCTTCACCACGCGGGAGTCCGGCAGGTGCGCCTGGAGCAGCTCGCTGCTGGTCGTGGACTCGTCGTCGAGCTCGGCGATGTGCCCGTCGCGCTGCGGGTAGTAGTTGTTGGTGTCGATGACCACCTTGCCGCGCAGCGGCTCGACCGGCACCTGGCGGTAGGCCTTCAGCGGGATGGTCACCACGACGATGTCGCCGGCCGCGCCGGCCTCGGGCGCGGTGGCCGCCCGCGCGTGCGGGCCGAGCTGATCCACCAGGTCGGTGAGGGTCTCGGGTCCACGGCTGTTGCTCAGCACCACATCGTGTCCGGCGTCGACCGCCAGCCGGGCCACCGTGCTGCCGATGTGTCCACTACCGATGAGTCCGATCGTCGTCATGTACGCCGCCAACACAGCCGCGGCGGCGCCATTCCCGCGACGCTCCTCATCGCCACGCCTGCCCGCCACGGCCAGCCCGGGTCCGAATCCCACGCCCTCCGCTCCTGACCAGCGGTTTCGCGCTACCCGAGGAGCTCCGGCGAGGGCGTCCGGCGCAGGCCGGCGTCCCCGGCGTCGGGACACACCGCTGAGCAGGGAGCGATCACCTGCCTGCTGTGACGCGCCGGTTCCCGCGGATCCGGTGCGACGAGGACGCGGAGCGGCGCACGACGGTCTGGCGGGTCGCCGCGAGCGGGAGAACCCTCGTCCACCGCACCTCCCAGTCGCATGCGAGGAGCCGACGTGGCCACGCAGCCCGGCGAGACCGAGCCCACGACCATCCGCGTCGATGGCGCCCGGGTCGACGCCTCCGGCGTCGCTGTGGAGGTCCGGACCCAGGAGGACCGAGGCGCCCGCGCCATCGGGTCCGCCCATCCGCTGAACGAACAGACGAGCCCGCCAGGAGTCCCCTGATGGACCTGAGCCGTGTGCCGATCACCCGTCAGCACGTCGTGGAGCTGCTGCCGCTCATGAGGTTGAGCCCGGCGCAGGAAGCGCGGTTGCTCGCCCTCGACTACCCGGTCGACTTCCGCACCGCCGCTGCGGCCTTCGAGTCGGTCGGCGTCTCCCTGGCCACGCTGACCGACCGAGTGGGCGGGAGCCCCTGACCTCCGGCCGGTCCGCGAACAGCGGTCCGGTCCCTGCGGTGACGGATCACCCGGACGACGGTCGGGTCGACTCCTCCCGACCGGGAGAGGAGTCCTCCATGGTGTCGATCTCCGAGCGGGAGGACCGGGAGATCCGGGCGGCCAACGCCTCCGGCAACACCCCGGTCGTCTTCATCCACGGCCTCTGGCTGCTGCCCAGCAGCTGGGCCGGCTGGGCGGACTGCTTCGCGGAGGCCGGGTACGCGCCGCTGACGCCGGACTGGCCGGACGACCCGGAGACGGTCGACGAGGCCCGGCGGGACCCGGACGTCCTCGCCGGGAAGACCCTGGCGCAGATCGCCGACCACACCACCGAGGTCATCCGGGCCCTGGACAGGACGCCGGCGCTGATCGGGCACTCGACCGGTGGTCTGCTGGCGCAGATGCTCGCGGGCCGGGGCCTCTCGGCGGTCACGGTGGCGATCGACCCCGGGGTCTTCCGCGGCGTCCTGCCGCTGCCGGTCTCGGTGCTCCGGGGGGTGGGGCCGTTCCTGGTCGATCCGCGCACGCGCAGGCGGGCGATCACGCTCACGTTCGACCAGTTCCGGTACGGCTGGGCGAACGCCCTCGATGAGCAGGAAGCCAGGGAGCTCTACGAGAGGTGCCACGTCGCCGGCTCCGGGATCGCCCTGGTGCAGATGGGCAACGCGAACCTCAACCCGTGGACCGAGGCCAGGGTGGACACGAGGAACCCCGACCGCGGCCCCCTCCTGATCATCGACGGCGAGCAGGACCACACGGTGCCGTGGGCGATCGCCAAGGCCGCCTACCAGCGGCAGCGGCGCAACCCCGGCGTGACGGAGATCGTGCAGATCCCCGACCGCGGCCACTCGCTCACGATCGACCACGGCTGGCGCGAGGTCGCCCGCACGGCGCTCGACTTCGTCGGGCGGTTCGCGTAGGGGAACGGGGCACCCGAGCACCCCGCGCGGCGTGCCGTCAGCTGCGGATGAGCAGCTCGCCGCCGTCCACGCGGAACTCGTGGTGCAGCTCGCGGAGGACCGCCAGGCCGTCGTCGTCGACGGCGCCCACGCCGCGGAGGTCGAGCACCACGCAGGCGTGGCCGGCGTCGCGGAGCCGGTCGGCCGTGCCCCGCACCAGGTCCGCGCCGCTCGAGGTCAGGTGACCGCTCACCGTGATCAACCCCGCGCGCCGGTCGACGACCTCGCTCAGCCTCGCGATCACGCGACCGCCCGCGCGGGTTCGGCGGCCAGGACCCGCCACAGGCCGGTGCGGCGCAGCAGCTCCTCGGTGTGGGGGTCGGCGCCGCGCAGCACCACCGCGCCACCGCGGGTCCGGCAGATGCGGTGCGCCGACACCAGGACGGCGACGACGGCGTCCGGCAGGTGCTGCACCTCGGAGAGGTCGACCACCAGGGAGCGGGCCCCGGCGTGCAGCGTGCCGAGCAGCGCCCAGCGGACGTCGGCCAGGCCGCCGGCGAGCAGCCGGTCGTCGAGGTGGACCGTGCCGGTGTCGGCCCGGCTCGGTGCGGGTGCCGTCGTCATCGCCGTCCTCCTCGTGATCACTGCTGGCTATCCTGCGTGCACGGTCTGACAGTTCCCTGGGAGAACCGTGGGAGTCGGCTGCCGCTGCCGTCACCCGGGCGGGGGAGGCCCGCTGGAGCCGGACCGCCGGGACGACGATGGAGAGGGCATGGGTCTCGTCGATCAGCTGCGCGCGCGGGAGCCACGCGCCTCGGCGCACTCGATCGTCCTGATCATGGGCGTCTCCACCGTCGTCCTGGCGCTGCTCACGACGTTGGGGCCCAACTCGGTCAGCAGCGCGACACGGGCCGCCTCCTGGGCGGGGGTCGCCGCGCTGGTCGCGACGATCGCGGTGTGCGTCCTGGTCCCGGCGGAGCGGCTGGACCGCGGGGGTGCCTTCCCCCTCCTCGGCGTCGCCGGCGTGCTGCTGACCTGCGTGCTGAACGTGCTGACCGTCGACCCCTCCGCCGGCGGTCAGGCGTTCCTCGCCTTCCCGGTGCTCTGGGCGGCGTCACACCTGCGCTGGGCCGCCGTCGCCCTGGTGACGGGGACGGCCGTGGTGGGCAACGGGGTCACCCAGCTGCTGCTCCAGCCGGTCGAGCCGGCGGCGCACGACGTGCTCGTCGTCGGGACCGTGCTGGTCGTGGCAGCCGGGATCCTGGTGCGGACCGCCTCGATGCAGGACCGCCTGGTCGCGGCGCTGCAGCAGCAGGCCGACGTCGACCCGCTCACCGGACTGGTCACCCGGCGGGTCCTGGACGACGCCCTGACCGGCGCCCTCGAGCGGGACCCCCTGGGCGACGGGACGGCGCTGGTGCTGCTGGACGTCGACTCGTTCAAGCAGATCAACGACGCGCACGGCCACCCCGTGGGGGACGACGCGCTGGTCCACCTCTCCGGCCTGGTCCGGCGCCAGGTGCGGGCCGGGGACGCCGTGGTCGGCCGTCTGGGCGGGGACGAGCTCGCGCTGCTGCTGCCCGGCTGCACCGCCGGGACCGCGGCCCGGCGCGCCCGGGAGCTGGTCGAGACGGTGCGGGCCTCGCCGCTGCCGCGCACCGACGGCGCCGCGCTGCCGCTGTCGATCAGCGTGGGGGTCGCCCACGCGCCGCTGCACGCCGCCTCCGTGCGGGAGCTCTACGCCGCCGCCGACGCGGCGCTGTACCAGGCCAAGCGGGGCGGTCGCGACCGCGTCGAGGTCGCCGTCAGCCCGGTCCCCGCACCAGCCGACGGGCTGCCGCGGCAACGCTCCGCCCCGTGAGCCGCCCCTCGGCCAGGCCGAGGGCCACCACGTCGTCGAAGACCCGCTGATCGGCGCCGGCCGCGCGGACGGCGGCGTCCATCAGCCGCGGCCAGCGGGAGAGCTCGGAGGCGACCCGGGTGGCGCGCAGGTGCGCGCCGAGCCGCCGCCGCAGCGCCTCCCGGTACCGGGCGCCCGCGCCGGCCCCCGCGGACCACGCCGCACCCGCCAGCGCACCGGAGAGGACGGCGTAGAAGATGCCCTCCCCGGTCAGCGGGTTGACCAGCGACGCGGCGTCGCCGGCCAGCAGCACCCGGCCGTCGGGCAGCCGCGGCCGGCCGGTGGACAGCGGCAGCCGGTGCGCGCGCAGCCCCTCCGGCGCCACACCCGGCAACAACCGGTGCAGCCCCTCGACCAGCTCCGCCCGGGTCGCGCCGCCGGACACCAGCTCGCCGTAGCCGATGTTGGCCCGCCCGTCGCCGAGCGGGAAGGACCAGGCGTAGGCCGGCCACCGCTGCTCGGTGGTCACCAGCACCTGGGTCGCGCCCTGGCCGGGCAGCGCGGGCGCGTAGCCGCGGATGGCCACGGCCAGCCGGTCCGGGCGGCGGGACCCCAGCCCCAGCGCCCGGCGGACGACGGACTCCGCGCCGTCCGCCCCGACCAGCACGCCCGCCCGCACGGTGCCGTCGACGGTCACGCCGTCTGCGTCGGCCACCAGGGTGCGCACGGTGGACCGGCGGAACTCCGCCCCGGCCGCCCGTGCCGCCGCCAGCAGCCGGGCGTCGAACACCTCGCGGGGGACGACGGACGACGGCCGGTGCGTGGCGCGCTCGACGACCGCCCCACCCGGCGAGCGCAGCGAGAGCCGGGGGACCGGCGGGTACCCGGAGGTCACCGCGGCCGGGTCGACGCCCAGGCCGGCCAGGACGTCGAGCGCCTCGGGGGCCACGCCGTCGCCGCAGACCTTGTCGCGGGGGAAGTCGGCGCGGTCGACCACCAGCACCGAGGCGCCGCTGCGCCGGGCGGCCAGCGCCGCGGCCGACCCGGCCGGGCCGCCACCCACGACGACGACGTCCCAGCGCTCCACCCGCCCGACGCTACGGCCCCCCGCAGGGTCCGACGCGGTCACGGCGGGGTCGGCGCCCACTTCCGGGCCGGGTGCTCGTAGCGCTTCACGAAGGCGAGCAGCTGGTCGGCGTCGGTGACCACGCCCAGCGCGTCCAGCCGGCGGCCGTCGAGGTAGCCGTCGTCCACCATGCGGCGCAGCTGGGCCAGCAGCGGCTGCCAGAACCCGTCCACGTCCACCAGGACGGCCGGCTTGGCGTGCAGGCCGAGCATGCCCCAGGTCCAGGCCTCGAACAGCTCCTCCAGCGTGCCGGCCGCGCCGGGCAGCGCGACGAAGGCGTCGGCGAGCTCGGCCATGCGCGCCTTGCGCTCGTGCATGGAGGCGACCACCTCCAGCCGCGGCAGCCCGGGGTGCGCCAGCTCGTCGTCCACCAGGTGCTGGGGGATGACGCCGACGACGTCGCCGCCGGCGTCCAGGGCGGCATCGGCGACCACGCCCATCAGCCCGGCGCGCCCGCCGCCGTAGACGATGCCGACGCCCGCGCGGGCGAGCCCGGCGGCGAACCCGGCAACGGCGGATCGGTGGGACGGCGGCCCGCTCTGGGACCCGGTGAAGACGGCGACGCGCACGCCGTCGAGCCTGTCACGGCGGCGCCGGCACCCCGGACGGGGTTCACTGGGGGCGTGTTCTCTCCGACCGACGGCTGGGTGACCTGCGCGCTCGGCCACCGGCACTGGGGCCGGGTCGGCGCGGCCGGGCTGCTCGTGCACCGCGCCGGCGCCGAGGGGCCGGAGCTGCTGCTGCAGCACCGGGCCGTCTGGTCGCACCACGGCGGCACCTGGGGGACGCCCGGCGGCGCGCTGCACGCGGGGGAGTCCCCGGAGCACGGCGCCCTCCGGGAGGTGCGGGAGGAGCTGGGCCTGCTGCCGGGGGACCTGGAGCTCGGGCCGTCCTCGATCGACGACCACGGCGGCTGGTCCTACACGACCGTGCTGGCCCGCCCGCTGCGCGACATCGAGCCGCGCGACCTGGAGCTGGACGGCGAGAGCGACGGCGTGGCCTGGATCGCGCTCGGCGACCTGGAGTCGGTGCCGCTGCACCCGGGCTTCGAGGCGTCGCTGTACCGCCTGCACGACCTGCTCTCGGCCTGAACGGCCTCCCGGAGCCGGCCGCTCAGGCCGGGGTCACCGTCGCGGTGAGCGCGCGGTGGTCGCCGACCGGCAGCACGGTGGTCGCGCCGTCCCTGCCGCGCAGCCCGTCCCCGACGGCCAGCAGGTGGTCCAGCTGGGCCCGCGGAGCGGACGCCGGGTAGCTCGGCGCGCGCACGAGCGGGGTCGCCCGCAGCAGCCGGGCGGGCAGCGCGCCGGGCAGGTTGAGGTCGCCGGCGAGCACCACCGGGCCGGGCATCCCGGCGATCCACCGGCGCAGCCGCAGCAGCTGGCGCACGGCGGTGTGCGGGGCGAACGACAGGTGCGTGGCGACGACGGTCAGCGAGCCCAGCCGGGCGGCCACGGCGGCCCGCGGCTCGTCGGGGAACCACCACCAGCGCACCCGGCCGGTGCGCGGGTCGGGGCCCTGCACGGGCAGCCGAGCCCGACCGGAGCCCAGGTCCAGCACCGACCACTCGAGCACCGGCAGCCGGCTGAGCAGCGCGATGCCGTAGAGCGGGCCGTCGGCCGGGGTGTGCGGGCCGCGCAGCACCGGCCCGGCCGGGGACCAGCTGCGGAAGGGGTCCGGGGTGCCGGCCACCGTGGCCGCGGCCCGCCAGTCCGCCGCGCCGAGCCCGGCGGCCAGGGCCGCGGCCTGGTCGACGCGCCGGGAGCGGGGCTGGCCGGCGTCGACCTCCTGCACGGCGAGCACGTCGACGTCCAGGCCGGCGACCGCCTTCTCCAGACCCGCGGCGTCGAGGACCGGGCCGCCCGGGCTGCGGCCCGAGGCCACGTTGACGGTGCCGACTCGCACGGCGGGCCCCTCGGACACCCCGGCGACGCTACCCGCGGCCGGCCGGTCGGCGGGTGGCGCGAACGGGGCTCGGGCAGCGGGTCGAGCGGGGACTCCACGGGCGGGGGCCGGTCGGCGGGGTGACCGACGGCGCGGGCCGGGTGGTCGGCGGCCTCCTGCCGTGACCGGCCGGCCCCGGGGCTAGGTTCGGTCCATGACCGCCCGCGACGACGTCTCCGAGATCTTCGACAGCGCGGCGTGGCAGCCGGTCGAGGGCCTCGACCTCGCCGACATCACCTACCACCGGGCCGTCGACGCGGGCGTCGTGCGCATCGCCTTCGACCGGCCCGAGGTCCGCAACGCGTTCCGCCCGCAGACCGTCGACGAGCTGATCACCGCGCTGGAGCACGCCCGGCTGTCCACCGACGTCGGCTGCGTGATCCTCACCGGCAACGGGCCGAGCCCCAGGGACGGCGGCTGGGCGTTCTGCTCCGGCGGCGACCAGCGGGTGCGCGGCAGGTACGGCTACGAGCACGACAAGGGCCGCTCGAGCGGCCGGCTGCACGTGCTCGAGGCGCAGCGGCTGATCCGCTTCATGCCCAAGGTCGTCATCTGCGTCGTCCCCGGGTGGGCGGCCGGCGGCGGGCACAGCCTGCACGTCGTGTCGGACCTGACGCTGGCCAGCGCCGAGCACGCCCGGTTCAAGCAGACCGACGCCGACGTCGGCAGCTTCGACGGCGGCTTCGGCTCGGCCTACCTCGCCCGTCAGGTGGGCCAGAAGTACGCCCGCGAGATCTTCTTCCTCGGCGAGGAGTACTCCGCCGAGGACGCGCACCGCATGGGCATGGTCAACCGCGTCGTCCCGCACGCCGAGCTGGAGCGGACCGCGCTGGACTGGGGACGGCGGATCGTCGCCAAGAGCCCGACCGCGCAGCGGATGCTGAAGTACTCGTTCAACCTCATCGACGACGGGCTGGTCGGCCAGCAGCTGTTCGCCGGTGAGACGACGCGACTGGCCTACATGGCCGAGGAGGCCGTCGAGGGGCGGGACGCGTTCCTCGAGAAGCGGGACCCGGACTTCAGCCGTTTCCCCTGGCACGTGTAGCGGGATGGCCCCGCCCGCAGGAGCCTGACCGTACGAAGGAGGACAGCATGATCGTCGAGGTGGTGGGCGGCGCCGACGAGCGGCCCGAGGTGCGGGTGGTGGACGTCGACGACCTGACCGGGGTGCAGCTGGCCCTCGGCGCGGTGACCGACGAGGAGGCCGACCAGGCGCTGCGGGACGCCGGCCTCGGCCGGCTGGAGGACGACCGGACCGGCGTGCTGGAGGTCGCGGCGCTGCGGGCGGCGGCCGAGTCGCAGGCCGTCGGCGGCGACTGGGCGCAGCGGTGGGACGGCGTGGTCACGGAGGCGGCGGACGCGGGTCGTCTGGTGGACGACGGGGCCGGTCTGCAGGTCCGGGTCGAGAGCGCCGCGGGCGCCTGACGGGCCGGGCGACGGGGTCAGGGACCCGGACCCTTTCCGGAACGTGGAATCGTCGAAAAAGGTCGAAAGTCTCCGGTGTCCTCGTTGTGGTAGCTCCAGTTGCGCGCCACCATGACCTCGTGACCCGTATCTCCCTGGTCCCGGCGTGAGCGGCACGCCGGGGCGCCCGCTGAGCGCCGAACTGTCCGAGCAGCTGCTCTCCGTCGCGGTCGACATCCTGGCCGACGAGGGCTGGGGCAAGCTCAACAGCGACCGCGTCGCCGCCCGCGCCCACGCCGGCAAGGCCGGCATCTACCGGCGCTGGCCCACCATGGCCGCGATGGCGCGCTCGGCGGTGGGGCGCTTCACGCTCGTCCGGGTGCCGCCGGACCAGGGCTCGCTCCGCGATGACCTCGCCGCGCTCGTCGACCGCTGGCGCCGACCCCTGGACCGCGAGGAGCGCGCGGCGGCCAGCCTGGTGGGCGCGGCCCGCCACGAGGAGGAACTGCGCGCCGGTCTCGAGGCCGCGCTGGTCCGCCCGCTCGCCGCGGCCGTGCAGACGATCGGCGCCCGGGAGGCCGAGCGGGGGCAGGAGGTCCCCGCCGCGCGGCTGGCGCTGCTGTCCTCGGTGATCGAGGCCTTCTGGTGGCAGCGCTACACCTCCGCCCACGGCCCCATGAGCCGCGAGGAGGTGGAGCACGTGCTGGACGACGTGCTGCTGCCGGTGGTGGCGCCCGACGAGGAGCGTGCTCCCGTCTGAGGTCAGCCGGTGGGCCGCAGTCCCTTGCTCGCCGGGAGGGACATCGCCGTGCCCAGCCCGCTGAACACCTGGTCGGCGACCGAGCAGGCCAGGGTGACGCCCTGCTCCGTGTCACCGGGCAGGGCACCCGCCGGGCCGGTGAGCAGACGGCGGTGCTGGACGATCAGCGTGCGGACGGCGGCCAGCCAGACCGCGGCGGTCACCGAGGCGGCCGTGTCGACGTCCTCCGGGACCGTGGGGGCGCCCCCCTCGGTCGTCCAGACCTCGTGGAGCGCGTCAGCCAGCCGGGCGGTCGACTCGGCGTGCAGCTCGCGTTCGCGGGCGCGCAGTGCGGGTGAGTCCTCCAGCGTGGCGTCGAACAGCCGGCCCTCGGGGGTCGTGAGCTGCCGGACGTGCAGGGCGACCCGGTCGACGAGGTGCGCGTGCAGGGCGTCGAGGGGGGCGGTGCCCACGGGACGGGACCGCACCGCCTCGGCCGCGCCGTCCACCCACGGCGTGTGCCCGTCGAAGAAGAGGTCCTCCTTCGTCGGGAAGTGGTTGAAGACGGTCTGGACAGCGACGTCCGCCGCGGCGGCGATGTCCGCGATGGTGACCGCCTCGAAGCCGCGCTCGGCGAACAGCCGCTGCGCGGTCTCGCGGATCAGTGTCCGGGTCTGCGCCTTCTTCCGGGCGCGCCGGTCCAGGACCTCACTCACAGTGTCAGGTTAACTCCGCTTCGTACATGTCACGTGTACCCCCCTCACCGGCCATTGTGCGCTCGACCGGTCGGGCCAGCACGGCTCCTCCCTCCGCTTACACCCGAATCGGCGAATCGACCACCTCCGGTGCCGGCGGACCGGCGTGTCGCCGTCCGCTCGCGACCTCGCGTGCGTGGCCGGTGCGGACGACGCCATGCTCGCACGGCGCCACGGGACCGGCGCGTCCCGCTCGGGCGCGGTCGCCGGCGGGTCGCTCGCGCGGCCGACCTGCGGTTGCGCGCTCGGCGGGAGGGGCAGGACCCCGTCATGGGCGCACCCGGCACCGGCACCCCCGTCCGCGTCGGACTCGTCGGAGCCGGGGGTGTCGGAGCCCGCCACGCGCGCACGCTGGCCGGCTTCCCCCACGTGGAGCTGGTCGGCGTGACCGACGCCGTCCCCGGTGCCGCCGACGCGCTCGCCGGCGAGCTCAGCGTGCCGGTCGTCGAGGACGTCGACCGGCTGCTCGCCCATGGGCTGGACGGCGTCTGGCTGTGCGTGCCGCCGTTCGCCCACGGCGAGCTGGAGCTGGCCGCCGTCCGTGCGGGCGTCCCCTTCTTCGTCGAGAAGCCGCTGGCCACCGGGGTCGCCGTCGCCGAGGAGGTGGCGCGGGCCGTGGCCGGGGCCGGGCTGCCCACCGCCACCGGCTACCACTGGCGGCACCTGGACACGGTGGCCGCCGCCCGCGCTGTCTGCGCCGCGCACCGGCCCCGGCTGGTCACCGCGACCTGGTGGGACACGGTGCCGCCGCCGGCCTGGTGGTCGCGGCGGGAGCGCTCCGGCGGCCAGGTGGTCGAGCAGCTCACCCACGTGCTGGACCTGGCCCGGCTGCTGGCCGGTGAGGTGGCCGAGGTCCGCGCCGCGGCCGCACCGTCCACCGCGGAGGGCCGCGACGTCGACGACGCGACCGCCGCGCTGCTCGCGTTCGAGTCCGGTGCCGCCGGCACGGTGACCGCCGCCTGCTCGCTGCCGGGCAAGCTGGCCGCGGGCCTCGACGTGGTGTGCGACGGCGCGGCGGTCGAGCTCACCGAGACCTCGCTGACCGTCACCACCGCCGACGGTGCCCAGCGCGGCGAGCCGCGGGTCGACGGGCGCACCGCGGTCGACCGGGCGTTCGTCGACGTGCTCGCCGCAGGCGCTGCGGCGGAGGGGCTGGTCGACTACGCCGAGGCGCTGCGCACCCACCGGGTCGCGGTCGCGATCGCCGAGTCCGCCCGCACCGGGGAGGCCGTTCGGCCCTGAGTCAGCGCAGCGCACGTTGCCGGCCGGGGGAGGGGAGCCGGCCACGGGACCGGGTGGCGGCCCGCGCGCGGTCCAGCGTCGCGGCGTACAGCCGCTCGTAGCCGTCGGCCATCACGGCCGGGGCGAAGCGGCGGCGGGCCTCGGCGGCGCAGGTCTCCGGGTCGATCTCGTCGAGCCGCCCCAGTGCCGCGGTGAACCCCGCCTCGTCGGTGGCCAGGAAGCCGGTGCGGCCGTCGTCCACCAGGGAGGGCAGGCAGCCGCGGGCCATGGCCACCACCGGCGTCCCGGCGGCCAGGGCCTCGCAGACGGCGGTGCCGCCGGGCTCCTCCCAGCGGATGGGGAACAGCACCGCGCGGGAGGTCCGCAGCAGCTCCTCCTTCGCCGCACCGCCGACGCTGCCGATCCAGCGCGCGGCTCCGCCGTCGAGGTGCGGGTCGACGTGCTGCAGGAACCACGCCACGTCGGGGTGCGAGCGGGCCGGGTGGCCGGGGGTGTCGAGCGCCGTCTCCAGTGCCTCCCGGTCGGGCAGCCCGCCGACCGGGCCGGCGAGCACCAGCGGGACCCCCGCCGCCCGGCAGGCGCGCAGGGCGGTGTCGATGCCCTTGGGCTCGCACAGCCGGGCCAGCACCAGCACCGAGTCCGAGCGGTCCGTGCGGGGTACGGGGGCTGTGCCGACGACCGGCACCGACAGCGGGACGACGCCGACCACCTGCCCGCGCAGCGCGGCCGGCGCCTGCCCCACCTGGGTGTCGGAGACGCCGGCGAACCAGACCCGGCCCCCGCCGTCGAAGGAGGCCCAGAAGTCGGCGTTGCGGCGGGTGTCCCAGTGCAGCGTCGCCAGCGTCGGCGGGGCGGCGTCCCCCAGGCCGGCGAGCAGCGCCGGGCCGACCACCTCGACGTGGCTGTGCACGAGGTCGAAGGGCTCGCCGGCCAGCGCGTGCTCGGCGAGGGTCGCCAGCACCACCTGCTCGTGGGCGTGCGCGGTGCCGACCACCTGCGGGTAGGGCCCGCCGAGCTGCTCGAACCGGCCGCTGGGGAAGGCGCTGACCAGCCCGTCGGCCGGCAGCGTCGAGTCGCCGACCGAGGCCAGGACCACGGTGTGCCCCCGGGCGCGCAGCTCGGTGGTCAGCGTGGCGACGACGTTCTCCAGGCCCCCGTAGCCCGGCGGCGGGACCGGCAGCCACGGCCCGGCGTCCATCAGGATCTTCACGTCCGGCCCCGTGATCGGTCCTCGGCGGCGCGGACCGACCGCATCGGCGGGCGCTCCACCACCCCGACGTCCCAGCTGACGCCCTCGATCCCGTCGGCGGTGCGCAGGAACTGCAGCAGCTCGCGCTCGGGCCGGCCCGTGTCGGACCGGCGGGCGAGCGCGGTCTGCAGGATCTGCCCGGCCATCCGGCCGAGGGCCGCGTCGGCCTGGTGGGTGTGCTGCCGGGTGCCGAGGTCGACCTGGGCCAGCGCGTCGAGGCCGGCGAGGGCCACCAGGTCGACGAGCAGGCCGAGCTCGACGCCGTAGCCGGAGACGAACGGCACCTGCTCGAGCAGCTCGCGGCGCCCGGCGTACTCCCCGGACAGCGGCTGGACGAAGCCGGCCAGCTCCGGCCAGAAGGCGTTGAGCAGCGGTCGGGCGACGAGCTCGGTGACCCGGCCGCCGCCCGAGGGGACGATGCCGTCGGTGGTGGTCAGCGGCCGGTCGTAGAGGGCCTTGACGTAGCCGACGGTGCGGTCGGTGAGCAGGGGGCCGAGCAGGCCGACGACGAACTGCGGGTCGAAGGCGATCAGGTCGGAGTCGACGAAGACCAGCAGGTCGCCGCTGGTCGCGGCCAACCCCTTCCACAGCGCCTCGCCCTTGCCCGGGCGGCTGCCGTGCCAGGGGAGCACCGTGTCGACGGAGACCACGCGGGCGCCGGCCGCCGACGCGATCTCCGCCGTCCGGTCGCTGGAGCCGCTGTCGACGACGACCACCTCGTCGACCAGGGGGCAGCGCTCGACCAGGGCCTCGCGGATCGTCTCCACGATGCCGCCGACGGTGCGTTCCTCGTCGAGTGCGGGGAGCACGACGCTCACGGTGGCGCCGCAGGTCCTCTTGGCGGTGACGAGGTCGGCCGCCTGCCACGTGTCGGCGGTGAAGGTGCGGTGATGGAGCCAGCGTCGGACGTCAGCGCGCACGCCTCTCCCTCCAGGCCGGGTGCCGACGTCGATGTCGGCACGGGGTCCCCGTCGCGCGACAGAATGCAAGAGGAACGGCAGTTCCGGGACGCTGTCCGCGTCGCCTCGGGGGCGGCGGGGCCGGCGTCAGCCGACGACGGCGTCGGTCAGCTGGGCCCGGTACTCGGCCACCGTCGCCATCGGCGGTCGCTCGTCGACCGCCACCGGCGTGCTCTGCGGCACGAACCCGGCGCCGTCGTGCCGGAACTGGGTGAGCAGGCCACCCACCTCCCCCCGCCCGGCCCGGGCGAGCACCGTCGACACGATCTGCCCCGCCATCCGGCCCAGCGCCTCCTGCCCCTGCGAGATGTGCCGGCGCACGCCGAGGTCCACCTGCGCCAGCCCGCCCAGCCCGACGAGCTGCAGCAGGTCCACCAGCAGCCCGACCTCCACGCCGTAGCCCGACACGAACGGCACCCGCTCCAGCGCCGACCGCCGTCCGGCGTACTCACCGCCCAGCGGCTGCACGAACCCGGCCAGCTCCGGCCACAGCGCGTTGAGCAGCGGCCGCGCGGTCAGTTCGGTGACCCGCCCGCCGCCGGCCGGGACGCTGGTGCCGTCCACGTCCAGCGGGCGGGTGTAGCAGCCCTTGACGTACTCGACCTGCGGGTCGGTCAGCAGCGGCCCGAGCAGGGCGGCCACGAAGTGCCGGACGTCGCCGAGCAGGTCGGCGTCGAGGAAGACGACGAGGTCGCCGCTGGTCGCGGCCAGCCCCTTCCACAGCGCCTCGCCCTTGCCCGCGCGATGGCCGTGGCCCGGCAGCACGTCCGCCGCGGCGACGACCTCGGCCCCGGCGGCGCGGGCCACCACGGCGGTGGCGTCGGTGGAGTCGGAGTCGACGACGAGCAGCTCGTCGACCAGCGGCACCCGCTGGACCCACTGCTCGTGCAGGTCGGCGACGAGCCCGCCGACGGTCGCCTCCTCGTCGCGTGCGGGGAGGACGACGCTGACCCGGTGCTGCCCGCGGCGCTTGGCACGCAGCAGCGCGTCGAGGTCGAGCGCGTCCAGGGAGGGGACCGAGGTGGTGCGGGACTCGAACCAGGCGCGCGCGTCGGGTCGCATCAGCCCACTCTCGGTGAGGCGGTCACCGCGGCGCCACGAGGCGCGGCGGAGTTCACACGGACGTCACCGTCTGTCCGGCGGCCGGTCACACCGGGACGTCGGAGGAGCGCTGCGCCGTCGCGCTGAGTGCACCGACGGCGGCGCCGTCCCCGGTCGGCTCGGGGTGGCCCAGGTCGGTCAGCCAGCCGCGGAGGACCCGGTGCAGCGCCTCGGCGCCGACGACCTCGCCCGGGGCCCGGAACGAGCGCGGGTGCAGCAGGAAGGCGTGCTGCTGCGGGCCGCCGAGCCCGCCGTGCGAGCCGACGTGCGGCTCGAACGCCGAGGCCTCGTCGGTGGCCGGGTCGTAGCGGCTGTTGATGACGACGTCCGGGCAGTGCGGGAACGTCGAGGCGCGGGCCACCAGGCCGGCGGCGTGCGGGCCGTAGGAC
The DNA here is from genome assembly GCA_035639575.1 of Geodermatophilus sp. Classification (GTDB taxonomy): domain Bacteria; phylum Actinomycetota; class Actinomycetes; order Mycobacteriales; family Geodermatophilaceae; genus Geodermatophilus. The sequence goes on along the minus strand of DASQXT010000215.1, from coordinate 4,406 downwards.
AGCAGCGGGTCCTCGCCGAGCACCTGGCCCGTCGCCAGGCGGTGCAGCCCGTCGCGGCCGAGCACCACCGGGCCGTGCTCCTCGGAGTGGACGAGCAGGAACCCGACGCCGTCGTGGTCGACCAGCCCGGGCAGCAACGCCGGCCAGTGCCGCTCGATCTCCTCCAGCGACACCCGGCCGGGGATGTCGGCGAAGGACACCAGCGCGGTGTGGCCGGAGACGGCGACGACCACCCCCGGGGCCACCTGCCGCACCCGGCCCTCGCGGTCGGCGGGCAGCTCGTGCGCGTGCGGCACGCCCTCGGCACGCTCCACCCGCTCGCGCAGGCGGCGGGCGATCGGCCCGCCGCCTTCCACCAGCGCCGCCCCGACCTGCCAGCTCTCGGTGAGTCGCCGGCTGTCCCGCGGGCCGGTGAGGTGCCCGGCCGGCAGCTCGTCGCGCCCGCCGCAGAGCCGGCCGACCAGTTGCTCGACGGTCTCGCCGAACCGGGTGGCGAAGGACTCGCCCTGCGTCTGGCCGTGGTCGGAGAGGCACACCAGGTGGTACGCGCGCGGTGCGAGCTGGGCGGCGCGGTGCAGCCGGCCGATCTGCTGGTCGATGCTGCGCAGCACGGCCAGGCTGTCGGCCCGCTCGAGCCCGCCGTGGTGGGCGGCCTCGTCGTAGCCGAGGAAGTCCGCGTAGGCGACCGGCCGGCCGGCGAGCATGTCCTCCAGCAGCGCGAAGACGACGACGTCGCGGGAGATGACCGTCGTCCCCGGGCGGGCCAGCGGGTAGACGCCACCGCGCGACACCCGCGGCCGCACGTCGTGCCGGCGCTCGCGGGCGGCGGCGACGAGCTCGCGGTACACGTCGACGAGGGCGCCCGCGAGGGTGCGCAGCGCGTTGCCCGGGTTGGCGAAGTAGGCGTAGTAGCCGGTGCCGGCGCGCTCCCGCCGCTGCCGCGCCCGACGGCTGGCCGCGGGGACGACGTGCGCCAGTGAGCTCATCGTGAGGCTGACGTGCTCGGCGTCCCCCGTGAACAGGTTGCCGTGACTGGCCCCGCCCCCGGAGAGCAGTCCGCGGCCGTCGGAGTGCGCCCGCTCGATCTCCGCGGCGTCGGTCGGCGAGGAGACCCGCACGATCCGGTCGCGGTCCTTGTCGTACCAGCGGAACCCCGGGATGTCGGCGTTGGAGCCGTGCAGGATGCCGCAGACCGAGGCGCCGGTCTGCGAGCTCCAGTCGGTGTGCCAGGTGGTCAGCACGTGGCTGCCCGAGCGCAGCCAGGCGGCCAGGTTCGGCATCGAGCCGTCGCGGACGGCGCGGCGGGCGGTGTCGTACGACAGCGCGTCGATCTGCAGGAACAGCACGCCGGGCGGGCACGGTCCGGTCTCCGCCGCCCCCCGGGCCCGGCGGCGCACGCGGCGGAAGAACAGCTCGTCCTCGTCCAGCGCGAGCACGCTGCTGACCAGGCCGGACACCCCGGCCATGGCGACGCCCAGGACGACCGCGGTACGCAGGTCGGCGATGACGACGCCGGGCACGAGGAAGGACAGGCCGAGCACCGCGGCACCCAGCAGCAGGAAGCTGCCCAGGCCCAGGGTGAAGAAGACCAGCGGCAGGGCGACCCGCATGACCAGCGGCCACACGACGCCGGTGAGCAGGCCGAGCAGCAGCGCGATCAGCGGCGGCTGCCACCACGAGGGCATGGCGAACGTGCCGAGCCAGCGGTCGAGGACGACGAGCGCGGCGGTGCTGGCCGCCCAGGTGAGGACGACGCGCGCCGGCGTGCGGCCCCGCAGGAGGACCCGCCCGGGGGGTGCGCTCATGCCGGGCCGCAGGTGGAGGGGTCGGGCTCGGGGTCCGGGTGGTGGGCGCGCCGGCGGCGCGCGCCGACCACGCCCTGCACCGCACCCACGAGGAGCACCAGCACGGTGGCCAGCAGGACGGCGATCAGCGGCGAGTCGAAGATGCCGCCGCTGACCACGCCGAGGGCGGCGTAGGCGACCGCCCAGAGGAACGCGGCGAGCAGCGACGCCGGCAGCAGCCGCCGCCACGGGTAGGCCAGCGCGCCGGCGGCCAGCAGCACCGGGATGCGGCCCGCCGGCAGCAGCCGGCCGACGACGACGATCTGCCAGCCGTGCCGGCGGAACTGCTCCCGGACCTCCTCGATGCGCTCGGCGTGCTGACCGCGGGCGACCCAGCGGACCGCCGCGGGGCCGCCGAACCGGCAGATCGCGAAGGTGACCAGGTCGCCGGCCCAGGCGCCGAGCGTGGCCACCAGCACGACGAGCACGAGGTCGAGCTCGTGGGCGGTCACGGCGAAGGCCGCGCCCGCGCCGACCACCGCCCCGGTGGGGACCACCGGCACCACCGAGCCGAGCAGCACGCCGCCGAACAGGACGGGGTAGCCGATCGAGCCGTCGGTCCAGCCGGCGGCGAGCACGCTCACGACGTCGTCCCGACGGGGTCCGGCAGCGCCACCGGCTGGCCCGGCTCGGCGACGACCACGGCGGTGTCCAGGCCGCGGGCGGCGACCGCGGCGGCGAACTCCCGCGGCGGCTCGGTGAGCAGCCGGCGCATCCTCGGCAGGTGCGAGGTGCCCGGCAGCGCGAGGGTGCCCCAGTGCACGGGGACGGCGGCCCGCGGCCGCAGCCGCGCCGCCGCCTCGGCCGCGCCGGCCGGGTCGAGGTGGCCGGGGCCGAGGGTGAGCCCCCATCCCCACACCGGCAGCAGGGCGACGTCGACGCCGCGCTCGCCGAGCAACGTCATCGCGTCGGTCAGGTCGGTGTCGCCCGCGACGTAGAGGGGGTGCCCGCCGCCCTCGACCAGGTGGCCGACCGCGGGGGTGTCCGGGCCGTGCGTCAGCCGCGGACCCCAGCGGTGCCCCGCGTGCTCGGCCGGCACGGCGGTGACCCGGAGCGCGCCGTGGGTGATCGTCTCGCCGGGCAGCACCTCGACCACGTGCCGGAAGCCCCGCGCCCGCAGCCACGCGCCGGCACCCCGGGGGACGACGATCCGCACGTCCGGGCCGAGCAGCCGCAGCGAGGGCAGGTGCAGGTGGTCGCCGTGCAGGTGGCTGATGAGCACCAGGTCGACGCCGGCGTACGTCCCGGGCGCGGGAGCCGGCACCACGCGGCGCAGCGGCCCGACGCGGCCGGTGAGCAGGGGATCGGTCAGCACCGTGTGCCCGGCCGACTCGACGCGCACCGTCGAGTGGCCGAGGAAGTGCAGGTGCAGGCCGCCCATCGGTCCAGTATCGACCGCCCCTCCGACGGTCCGGCACCGGTTCGACCCCTAGGGGTGGTGTCACCCGACCACCCCGCTCGTCCCCGCTCGCGTTACTCGCCTCCCCCACTCCGAGTTGATCATGGGGTTGCTGCGGGCGACACGCGCCGACGCGCCGGTCGCGCGTGCAGCAACCCCATGATCACGGCCGGGTGGGGGTCGGTGGGAGCAGGGCCGCCGGCGGAGCGGACGGCGTCCACAGCGGGGCACGGTGTCCACAGATGTCTGCCGCGGACGCCGACCGGGCCGCGAGGACCCGACGGTCGCCGGCATGAACGACATCGACCTCGGCACGGCCTACACCTGGGACGGCGCCCGGTCCCGGGGCGCGACCCGCGGGCAGATCACCCAGGACGGCGTCCGCATCGGCCGCGGCCTCTACCTCTCCTCCGCCGTCGAACCGGACCTCGCCACCCGGTGTCGCGCCTGGCGGCTGGTGCTCCCGGGCGACACCGCCTTCGGCCTGGGGACGGCGGCCCGCCTGTACGGGGCGCCGGTCGAGGAGCCGCCGACCGTGCACACCGTCGTCCCCTCGCGGCGGCAGCTGCCCAGGCGCGCGGGGCTGACCGTCCACGAGCGGCTCCTCACCGAGGAGGACGTCGTCGTGGTCGGGGGGCTGCCGCTGACGTCGGGCCCGCAGACGTTCCTCGACCTCGCCGCCCGGTTGCCGGACGCGGAGCTGGTGGCGGTCGGTGACGCGCTGCTGCGCTCCGGGGGGATGGACGCCGCGTCGCTTACCCGGCGCCTCGAGCGGGCCGACCGCGTGCGGGGCGTCGTCCGTGCCCGCGTGTGCGCCCCGCGGCTGGACGGGCGGGCGGCGTCGCGGCCGGAGAGCCTCGTCCGCTACTGGCTCGTGACCAGCGACCTGCCCGATCCTCAGCTGCAGGTGCCGGTGCACGACCGGTGGGGTCGCGAGGTGACGCACGCCGACCTGGGCTACCCGGAGTGGAAGGTGGCGCTGGAGTACGAGGGGCGCCAGCACGCCGATGCCGACCAGTTCGGGCGGGACGTCGACCGCTACTCGCTGATGGCGGCCGACGGGTGGCTGGTCCTGCGCTTCGCCGGCCGGCACCTGGGCAGCCCGGTCGTCGTCGTGGACCGCACCCGGCGGGCCCTGCTCAGCCGCGGCTGGCGTGCCTGAC
>DASQXT010000214.1:0-10589 GCA_035639575.1 Geodermatophilus sp. | reverse complement strand
CGAGTGCTGGCTGCACGGGTCGTGCTTCGACCTGCGCACCGGCGAGCCCACCAACCTGCCGGCCACCGAGCCGGTCGACGTCTATCCGGTCCGGGTGGAGGGGGAGGACGTGCTCGTCGACACCGAGTCCGACGGCCGCCTCCCGCTCGCGGCCGGCAACTGAGGAGCGAGAAGAGAAGTGTCCGTTCTGGAGATCCGCGACCTGCACGTCACCGTCGGCGAGGGTGACGACGCCAAGGAGATCCTCCGCGGCGTCGACCTGACCATCCGGTCGGGCGAGACGCACGCGATCATGGGGCCGAACGGGTCGGGCAAGTCGACCCTCGCCTACTCGATCGCCGGCCACCCGAAGTACACGATCACCCGCGGCACGGTGACCCTCGACGGCGAGGACGTCCTCGCGATGACCGTCGACGAGCGCGCCCGCGCCGGCCTGTTCCTCGCCATGCAGTACCCCGTCGAGGTCCCCGGCGTCTCGGTGTCGAACTTCCTGCGCACCGCCGCCACCGCCATCAAGGGCGAGGCCCCCAAGCTGCGCACCTGGGTCAAGGACGTCAAGACCGAGATGGCCGGTCTCGAGATGGACCCGGCGTTCGCCGAGCGCAACGTCAACGAGGGCTTCTCCGGCGGTGAGAAGAAGCGCCACGAGATCCTGCAGATGCGGCTGCTCAAGCCGGCCATCGCGATCCTCGACGAGACCGACTCCGGCCTGGACGTCGACGCGCTGCGGGTCGTCTCCGAGGGCGTCAACCGCACCCGCGAGGAGGGTGACGTCGGCGTCATGCTGATCACCCACTACACGCGGATCCTGCGCTACATCAAGCCCGACTTCGTGCACGTCTTCGTCGCCGGCCGAGTCGTGGACGAGGGCGGCCCGGAGCTGGCGGCCAAGCTCGAGGAAGAGGGCTACGCCGCCTACGTCAAGGACTCCAACGAGCAGGCGAGCATCGAGAAGGCCGCCGCGGAGGTCGTTCAGGCATGACCCAGACCGTCTCGCGTCCCGAAGCCGGGGCGCAGAAGGCGCCCCTGCCTCTGGACGTCGAGGCGATCCGGGCGGACTTCCCGATCCTGTCCCGCACCGTCCGGGACGGGAAGCGGCTGGTCTACCTGGATTCCGGGGCCACCTCGCAGAAGCCGCTGCACGTGCTCGACGCCGAGCGTGACTTCTACCTGACCTGCAACGCCGCGCCGCACCGGGGCGCGCACCAGCTCGCCGAGGAGGCCACCGCCCGCTACGAGGCGGCCCGCGCCACCATCGGGGCGTTCATCGGTGCGCCGGCCGAGGAGGTCGTGTTCACCCGCAACAGCACCGAGGCGATCAACCTGGTCGCCTACGCGCTGTCGAACGCGGCCACGGCCAAGGAGGAGCAGTTCCGGCGGTACGCCGTCGGGCAGGGCGACGAGATCGTCGTCACCGAGATGGAGCACCACGCCAACCTGGTGCCTTGGCAGCAGCTGTGCGAGCGCACCGGCGCCACGCTGCGCTGGCTCGGGCTGACCGACGACGGCCGCCTCGACCTCTCCGACCTCGGCACCGTGGTCAACGAGCGGACGAAGCTGGTCGCGGTCACCCAGCAGTCGAACATCCTCGGCACCATCAACCCGCTCGAGGACATCGTCGCCCGGGCCCGTGAGGTCGGTGCCCTGGTGCTGGTCGACGGCGCCCAGTCGGTGCCCCACCAGCCGGTCGACGTCACCACGCTCGGCGCGGACTTCCTGGTCTTCTCCGGGCACAAGATGCTGGGCCCGACCGGCATCGGCGTGCTGTGGGGCCGCTACGAGGTGCTCGACGCGCTGCCGCCCTTCCTGACCGGCGGCTCGATGATCGAGGTCGTGCGCATGGAGGGCAGCACCTTCATGCCGCCGCCGCAGCGCTTCGAGGCCGGCGTCCCCATGACCGCGCAGGCGATCGGGCTCGCCGCCGCCGTCGAGTACCTGCAGCAGCTCGGCATGGACCGGGTGCAGGCGCACGAGGAGGCGCTCACTGGCTACGCGCTGCAGAAGCTGGCCGAGATCCCCGGCGTCACGGTGATCGGTCCGCCCGACACCGTCGCCCGCGGTGGTGCGGTCTCCTTCACCGTCGAGGGCATTCACCCGCACGACGTCGGGCAGGTCCTCGACGACCTCGGCGTCGAGGTGCGGGTCGGCCACCACTGCGCCTGGCCGGTGGTGCGTCGCTACGGCGTCCCGGCCACGACGCGGGCCACCTTCTACGTGCACACCGGCTACGACGACATCGACGCGCTGGCCGACGCCGTCCGGGAAGCCCAGCGCTTCTTCGGCGTTTCACCTGCTGTGACACCGGGTGAGGTGAGCTGATGCAGCTGCAGTCGATGTACCAGGAGATCATCCTGGACCACTACCGCAACCCGCACGGCCGCGGGCTGCGCGAACCGTTCGAGGCCGAGGTGCACCACGTCAACCCGACGTGCGGTGATGAGGTGACCCTCCGGGTGCACCTGGACGGCGACACCCTCGCCGACGTCTCCTACGAGGGGATGGGCTGCTCGATCAGCCAGGCGTCGGTGTCGGCGATGTACGAGCTCGTCATCGGCAGGTCGGTGCCCGAGGCACTGGAGACCGGCGAGCACTTCATGACCCTGATGCAGAGCAAGGGCGACGCGTCGGTGGCCGAGAAGCTCGAGGACGAGCTGGAGGACGCCATCGCGTTCGCCGGCGTGTCCAAGTACCCGGCGCGGATCAAGTGCGCGCTGATGAGCTGGATGGCCCTCAAGGACGCGTCCGCCCGGGCCCTGGCGGCCACCCCCGCGTCGGCCACCCACCCCACCGGAGGCGAGAATCGATGAGCGAGCTCGCGAGCTCATGCAGGGGCAGGGTGAGCCCGCGAACGTGGCCGACGAGCGCCAGCGAGGAGGACAAGTGAGCGAGACCACCGATAACGCCACGCCAGCGACCGACGGGGCGCCCGGCGACCTGCCGGCCTACAAGTCGGCCCTGCTCGAGGACGTCGAGGAGGCCATGCGCGACGTCGTCGACCCCGAGCTCGGCGTCAACGTCGTCGACCTCGGCCTGGTCTACGGCATCGACGTCGTCGACGAGGTCGCCGTCATCGACATGACGCTGACCTCGGCGGCCTGCCCGCTGACCGACGTCATCGAGGACCAGGCCCGCCAGGCCCTCACCGGTGGCCCCGGCCCCGGCCTGGTGGACGACGTGCGGATCAACTGGGTCTGGATGCCGCCGTGGGGCCCGGACAAGATCACCGACGACGGCCGCGAGCAGCTGCGCGCTCTCGGCTTCCGCGTCTGAGAAAGGACCCTGCTGCCCCCCACGCCTCGCGAGCTCGGCGCGGGCCCCTGCAGCAGGGCCACGGCGTGACTGTGCCGCCCGCACCCCTCCGGGGTGCGGGCGGTCGTCGTCTCTAGCGCATGTCCGCCAGGCGGGCGTCGAAGCCGGCGACGGGGTACCGCTCATGCCGGGCGCCGACCGCCAGCAGCGCCACGCCCACCACGAGCGCTCCGGACACGGGCAGCGGCAGCGCCAGCACGGCCAGGCCGAGGGCCAGCGCCACCGTGGTCCAGGCGGCGACCAGCAGGGGAGCGCGCACCGCCCGCCACGCGGCCGTGGCCATCACCGCGGCCGCCACGAGCAGCACGAGCACCGGGCGGGTGCTCCCGGGTGCCACGACCGCCCACACCACCGACGGCACCGCCGCGACCAGCAGTCCCGGACCCCACGCCGGCCAGGACGGCCCGCCGGCCAGCCGCGGCCCCGCGGCCAGCAGCAGCCCCAGCGCCGCCGGCAGTGTGTACGCCTCGACCACCGACCAGTCCGCGAGCGCGGCCGCCGTCCACGCGGCCACCACCAGCTGCGCCGCGCCCGCGCGCCACGCGGGGAAGCCCTCGGTCTGGCCCCTGCGCGGGTCCGGCGTGTGCCACACGAACCAGCCCCAGGCGCTGGTCAGCAGTCCCTGCGCGGCCAGCTGCGCCGCCAGCAGCCCGCGGTCCCGGGCGAGGACCAGCAGCACCGCGGCCAGGCCCGCGCACACCGCGCCGGTGACGACGGTGGCCCGCCGGGTGTGCGGGTCGAGCGCCAGGCCCGCGCCGAGCGACGCCGCGTAGAGCACGCCCAGGGAGATCGCGGCCCCGCCGACGCCGACCAGCCCGCTCGCGGCCGCGACCAGTGCGGCGGCGGCCAGGCAGCCGACCGCCGCCGGGACGGCCACCGGCCGGTCGTCCCCGCGCAGCGCCGCGACCAGCACGCACGGCAGCGCGGTGAGCACCAGCAGGAGGACCAGCTCCAGCCACCGCGACCCGGCGACCAGCTGGCCCACGCTCAGCACCACCATCGTCCCGCCGGCCGCGAGGGCCGCCGGCAGGAACAGTCCGCGCACCCAGCCGTTCAGCAGCGCCGCGGCGGCCGCGGCGAGCAGCACCCCGGTGTAGCCGGCCAGCAGCACCGCACCGGGTCCGGGGGCGCCCAGGGCACCGGCGAGCGCCGCGCCCGAGACCGCACCGGCCAGCACGGGGACGGCGACCGGTGGCCCGAGCAGCGGCTCCAGGTCGCGCACCAGCCGCGCGGCGACCAGCTCCAGCGCCGCGGCGACGGTCAGCGCGGCCGACGTCCACCGGGCGGCCGCGTCGCCGTTCCACGCCGTCCCCAGAGCGCCCACCACACCGGCTCCCCACCACGGCGCGGTGGTGACCAGGGCGACCCGCGCGACGAGCCGTCGCGCGCCGAGCGCGACGCCGAGCCCGACCAGCGCGACGGTCAGCAGCTCGGCGGTGCGGACGACGCCGGCCTCGGATCCTTCCAGGGCGCGCACCGCGGCCAGCTGCAGGGCCAGCCAGGTCGCCAGCGGCCACGTGAGTGTGCGCCGGAGCAGGCGCGTGAGGACGAGGAACGCCCCACCCAGCCCCAGCGGGGGGACGACGGAGCCGTGCAGCAGCGGTGTCCCGGCGTCGGTGCCCAGCACGGCCAGCGCCACCGCGGCGGCGGCGAGGGTCTCCTCGGTGGCGCGCAGCCGGGCGTGCGACCCCCACGCCGAGGCACCGGCGGCCGCCGCGGCCAGCGCGAGCAGCAGCACCCGCGCGGACCCGCCGCCGTAGACCGCGGCCGCGGCCCCGCCGGCGCTGACGACCAGCACGGCGCCGACGACCAGCAGCACCTGCGACGGACGCGCGCGGTAGGGGAGCGACGGCACCGGCGCTGAGCCCACGACCTCCCCCTCCCGCCTCCGTGCGACCGGGTCCACGGTAGGGCGGGGTCATACCCGGCGCTCCGGTCGCTCAGCGCATCTGCGCCACCCACGCCACCGCCTCGCGGGCCTGCTGCCGCCGGCGCTCGTAGGTCGCGCCCAGCGCCAGCAGGAGCAGGCCGACGACCGCCAGGGTCAGCCACCGCGGGGCCAGCGGCGCGTAGGGCGTCAGCCGGCCCAGCACCACGAAGGCCGACGACGCGGCGCCCACCACGAACGGTGACTGCCGGTGGGTCAGCGTGCCGACGACGGTCAGCGCACCGCCGGCCAGGACGACGAGCACCAGCCGCAGCGCCGACGGCTCCGCGACCGCGGCCAGTGCCGAGGGGACCAGCGCGGTGGCCACCGCAGCGCCCTCCGCCGCCCACGACCGGGCGCCGGCCCGCAGGTGCGGCACGGCCAGAACCAGGAGGCCGGCCGCGGCCGGCAGCGTGTAGACCTCCACCGTCTGGACCGCCGCGCCGCCCGCCGCCACCCAGCAGGCCACCACGAGGTCGGCGACGGCGAGCACGGCCACGTCGCGCCGGTGCGCCACGAGCGCGTAGGCCCCGGCCGCGGCGCCGGTGACGGCGAGCTGGACGGCCACCTGACCCCAGGCCCCGGTCCCGGCCGTGGTGCCCGCGGCCAGCAGCGTGGCGACGGCTGCCGCGCCCGCCGCGGCCGGCTCCTCGGGCGTGCCGGCGCGGGCCGCGGCCAGCGCGAACCCGGCCGCGGCGACGAGCACGACCAGCAGACCGGTGACGGCCGTGGCCAGCCACCCGTCCTCGCGGGCGAGCAGCACCGCCCCGACCGGGCACAGCAGCGCGACGGCGGTGGCCCCCTGCCGGAGCGCCGGCAGCCGGACGGCGGCCAGCGCCGCGGGCCCCGTGCCGGCGAGGACGACCAGACCGAGGACGCCGGCGCGGCCGTCCACCGCCAGCAGGGTCGCGCCGCCCGCGGTGAGCAGCCCACCGGAGGACACCAGGGCGGCCGGCGCCGTCCGGTGTGGCGCGGCGGGCACGGCCGCGGTGAGCAGGACGAGGCCCAGTGCGGCGGCGACGACCCAGCCGGGCAGGTCGGCGCGGGCCAGCGCACCGGTGAGCGCCAGAGCGGTGGTGGCGGCACCCCCGGCGGCCACGACCCGGGCGGCGGGGAGCCGACCGGCCAGCCGCGCGTCCTGCCGCAGCAGCAACCCCACCGCGCCGGCGGCCGCCAGCAGGGCGGTTCCGGTCCATGCGTCGACCGTCGTCCCCACCCAGGCCACGAGCACGCCGCCCACCGCTGCCGCGACCGCCCACACGGCGGCCAGCACCTGCGCGACCGGCGCCAGCACCCGGCGCAGGCCCAGCAGGACCACCACGTCGAGCAGCGCGCTGCCCAGCACGGCCGCCACCCCGGCGGCCCCGGCGATGGCGTCCTCGGGGAGGAGCAGGAGCGGGACGAGCTGCACCGCGAGCAGGGCGACCAGCGGCCACGTGACCGTGCTGCGCGTCGACCGGCCGAGGCCCAGCGCCACCACGGCAACGAGGGCACAGGAGACCGCGGTCCACAGCCGCACCGGGACGCCGTCCAGGCCCCACAGCCCCAGGGCGTGCGCCGCGCCGAGGTCGACGGCGAGCAGCGCCGCTCCCGCCGCGGCCAGCGCCTCCTCGGTGGCCCGCAGACCGCGGCGCGCCGTCCACGCCGAGACGCCGCAGGCGGTGGCGGTCACGGTCGCCATGACGGCGGACTGGAAGACCAGACCCAGCCGGGTCCAGGCGACCGCCACGAACGCGATGCCGGCGGCGACCACGAGCAGCGCACCGAGCCCCAGGAGCACCTGCTGGGGGCTGACCCGGCGCGGCGGCCGGCCGGGCGGCGCGGGCGACACCGGCGGTGGCGCGGCGGCCGGTGGCGCCGGGGCGGCCGGCGGGACCTGGGGGACCGGAGCGCCGACCCCGGGGACCGGGGCGGCGGGCGGGGCCGGGAGCGGTGGCGCGGTCGCCGTCCGCAACGTGGTCAGGAGCCGCTCGCGGTCGCACACCAGTTCGTCGATGGTCGCCCCGATGCGGGCGACGACGCGGGCCGCCTCGCCGACGGCGGGCAGCCCGCACGAGGGGCAGGGTGCCGGCCCCGGTCCGGCGCTCGGCAGGCCGCACACCGGGCACGGCGGGCCCCACGAGGGGCCGGACGTCGAGGTCATGGCCGAGATGGTGGCGTGTCGGGGGTCCGCGCGGGAGCCGCTTCCCCCGTCTGTGGACGACGGCTGCTGCCGACGTCACCCCGAACCCGGTCGGGCGGGGGCCGCCGAGCGCCTATCCTGGGATCGGTGATCACGACGACCGGCCTCGAGCTGCGCGCCGGGGCACGCGTCCTCATCAGCGACGCCGACCTCCGCGTGCAGCCCGGCGACCGCATCGGCCTCGTCGGCCGCAACGGCGCCGGCAAGACCACCACCCTGACCACGCTCGCCGGGGAGCGGCTGCCGCACGCCGGCAAGGTGGAGGTCACCGGGGAGATCGGCTACCTGCCGCAGGACCCGCGCAGCGGCGACCTCGACACCACCGCGAGCGACCGCGTGCTGTCCGGCCGCGGGCTCGACGTGCTGCGCGCGCAGATGACCAAGGCGCAGGTCGCGATGGCCGAACCCGCCGACGACGCCGAGCGCGACCGCGCGGTGCGCCGCTACGGGCGCCTCGAGGACCAGTTCGCCGCGCTCGGCGGGTACGCCGCGGAGAGCGAGGCGGCGCGCATCTGCACCGCGCTGGGGCTGCCCGACCGCGTGCTGGCCCAGCCGTTGCGCACCCTGTCCGGCGGTCAGCGGCGCCGCGTCGAGCTGGCCCGCATCCTCTTCTCCGACGCCGAGACGCTGCTGCTCGACGAGCCGACCAACCACCTCGACGCCGACTCGATCACCTGGCTCAAGACGTTCCTCGCCGCGCACAAGGGCGGCCTGATCGTCATCAGCCACGACGTCGAGCTGCTGGACGCCGTCGTCAACAAGGTGTGGCACCTCGACGCCAACCGGGCCACGGTCGACGTCTACAACCTCGGGTGGAAGCCCTACCTCGCCCAGCGGGAGACCGACGAGCGCCGGCGGCGGCAGGAGCGGGCCAACACCGAGCGCAAGATCGACGCGCTGACCGCGCAGGCGGACAAGATGCGCGCCAAGGCCACCAAGGCCAAGGCCGCGCAGAGCATGGACAAGCGCGCGCAGCGGCTGGCCGCGGGGCTCGAGGAGGTCCGGGTCGCCGACCGGGTGGCCAAGCTGCGGTTCCCGACGCCGGCGCCGTGCGGGAGGACGCCGCTGACCGCCGAGGGGCTGTCGAAGAGCTACGGCTCGCTGGAGGTCTTCACCGACGTCGACCTGGCCGTCGACCGGGGCGCGCGGGTCGTCGTCCTCGGGCTGAACGGCGCCGGGAAGACGACGCTGCTGCGGATGCTGGCCGGCACCGAGGTGCCCGACACCGGCGAGGTCAAGCCCGGGCACGGGCTGCGCATCGGCTACTACGCGCAGGAGCACGAGACCCTCGACCACGACCGCTCGCTGCTGGAGAACATGCGCGCGGCCGCCCCGCAGAGCACCGACACCGAGCTGCGCCGGATCCTCGGCGCGTTCCTGTTCTCCGGGGACGCCGCCGGCCAGCGCGCCGGCACCCTATCCGGCGGCGAGAAGACCCGGCTGGCGATGGCCACGCTCGTCGTCTCCGGCGCCAACGTGCTGCTGCTCGACGAGCCGACCAACAACCTCGACCCGGCCAGCCGCGAGCAGGTGCTCGACGCGCTGCGCACCTACACCGGGGCGATCGTGCTGGTGACCCACGACGAGGGTGCGGTGCGCGCGCTCGACCCGGACAAGGTCATCCTGCTGCCCGACGGCACCGAGGACGCCTGGAGCGAGGACCTCGCCGACCTCGTCGAGCTGGCCTGAGCCCCGGGGAGGCCGCCCTACCGGGGCGACCTCCCGCGGGTCGATGGAGTCGGTCCACCCAGTCGCCCGTTCGCGTGGCCGACGTCGCCCTCCTGGGTGATCATGAGGAGGTGGGACGCCGAGGTCAGCGGGGCCCGGCGCCGACGGGACGAGCAGCCTCGACGGGCCACGGGCCCGCTGCCGGTTGCTGACGGAGGGGAGTCATGGCCGACTCGAGCACCGCGGACCTGAGCAAGGGCAAGCGCATCACCGGGGGCGACCGCACGTCGCTGGCCGACGAACTGCGCAAGCGCTACGACGGCGGCGAGAGCATCCGCTCGCTGGCGTCGTCGACCAACCGGTCCTACGGCTTCGTGCACCGGCTCCTGTCGGAGTCCGGCGCCACCCTGCGCAGCCGCGGGGGAGCCAACCGGAACAGCAAGAAGAGTTGAGCGAGCTCGCGAGCGGGGCCGGGGACGGGGCACCTGCGGGCACGCGGTCGACCGGCGCCGGCGGGGAGGACGCGTGACCGGTCCCGACGGGGACGGGTGGGTGAGGACGGCCCGCGACCGCGCCGTCCTCACCGTCACCCTCGACCGGCCGGACCGGCTCAACGCGCAGACCCCCGCCACCTGGGCGGCGCTCGCCGCCGTGGGAGCCGCCCTGGACGACGACGTGCGCGTCGTCGTCGTCCGCGGCGAGGGGCGCTCGTTCTCCGCGGGCCTGGACCGCAGCCTGTTCAGCGTCGACCCCGGGACCGCCGGGGGCCTCGGCGAGCTGGGCCGGCTGCCCGCCGAGGAGACCCAGGAGCGCATCCGCCGCTACCAGAGCGGGTTCCGGTGGCTGCGCTCGCCGGGGATCGTCTCGGTCGCGGCGGTGCAGGGGCACGCCATCGGCGCCGGCGCGCAGCTCGCGCTCGCCTGCGACCTGCGCGTGCTCACCGAGGACGCCGACCTGCGGCTGCCCGAGGCCACCCTCGGGCTGGTGCCCGACCTCACCGGCACCAGCACGCTCACCGAGCTGGTGGGCTACTCGCGGGCGATGGAGATCTGCCTGACCGGCCGGCCGGTGCCGGCCGCCGAGGCGCTGGCGCTGGGGCTGGCCAACGCCGTCGTCCCCGCCGACGCGCTCGACGGGGCGGTCCGCGCGCTGGTCGCCGCGATCACGGCGGCGCCGGTGGGGGCCAGCCGGGAGACCGCGGCACTGGTCCGCTCCGCCGTCCGCAACGACCCGGAGACCCAGGACGTCGCCGAGCGCGCCGCGCAGACCCGGCGCCTGGCCGAGCTGGTCGGCGACCGCTGAACCGTCGGAGGGCCCTGCCAGACTACCTCCGGAACAGCCCGCCCGGTGGGGGTGTTGGCCGGTCGGGAGAGGGGGTGGCATGGACATGAGCGGTCCCATGACCTCCATGGCGGCGATGCGGTCCTTCCGCCGCGACCCGTCGGTCGTCGCGCGGGAGCTGCCCAAGGGCACCGTCCGGCGCATCCTCGGCATCGCCCGGCC
>DASQXT010000213.1:0-3714 GCA_035639575.1 Geodermatophilus sp. | reverse complement strand
GTCGGCGACCACCGGCCAGGGCGAGGACACCACCGGCGCCGCGGCTGCCCGCACCGCTCCGATCGAGGGCTACGACACCTTCACCATCGCCCAGCTGCGCGGCCGGCTGCGCGGGTACCAGCTGGCCACCGTGGCGGACCTGGTCGCCTACGAGGAGGCCACCCGGGGCCGCGAGCCCTACCTGCGGATGCTGCGCAACCGGCTGGAGAAGCTGGAGCGTCAGGCCGTCGAGGACAGCCCGCTGGCCCCTCGCGGCGTCTGAGGGAGGGGCCCCACGCCTCCGCCGCACGCGGCGGAGGCGTGGGGGTCGCCAGGTGGGACCGACGCCGACGCGACGACGGCGTCCACCACCCGGTGGGCCGGCATGATCGACTCCCGCTCCGCTGCGGCGTCGACCCGGCCCTCCAGGAGGTCCACGAACCGGTCGAGCTGCACGGCGAGCGGCTCCCCGAGCTGGACCAGGGCGGGGATCTCGATGACCGTCTGCTGCCGGTAGCCCAGTCCGTCCTCGGTGGCGATCTCCGCGTCGACGTGCCGGTAGATCGTCACGCTCTGGCGCAGCAGATCGACCTCGATCGCGCGGTCCACCTCGGTGACGCGCAGGCTCCGGATCTTCTGCTGGCCGATCCGCGACGCCGAGACCGACGCCAGCCGCCCTCCGGGGAAGGACATCAGGGCCTCGGCCATGTCCTCGGCGCCGACGGCCGACCCGGGGTGGAAGTACCCGAGCTTGGCGGCGATGGACCAGGGTTCGTCCTGCATCAGCCGCAGCGCGATGTCCACGTCGTGCACCAGCAGGTCCCAGGCCACGCCGGTCCTGATCCGCGGGGCGTACGGGGAGTGGCGGACGGCGCTGACGTGGACCGGGTCCCGGGTCAGCCGGGCGGCGGTGACGACGGCGCTGTTGTAGCGCTCGAGCAAGCCGCACATCAGCGGCACGTCGGCCTTGGCGGCGGCGTCCACGATCTCCTGGCAGCGGGCCAGGTCGTCGGCGAGCGGCTTCTCCACCAGCAGGGGGAGACCGGCGTCGATGGCCTGCAGGGCCAGGGCGTGGTGCGCGGGGGTCGCGGCCGCGATGACCACGGCGTCGACCGCCGGGAGGTCGTCGAGGCAGGGGACCCAGGCGGCGCCGTGGCGACCGGCGACGGCCCGGCCGACGTGCTCCTGCGAATCCACCACGACGGCGAGGTCGGCCCGCGCGCTGTCGTGCAGGACGCGGGCGTGCAGCGACCCCATCGACCCGGTGCCCACGATGGCGATGGACGGACGGGCCATGTCAGCCTCCCAGCGCGCGCCGCAGGGACGCCACGATCGTGTCCAGCTGCTCGTCGGTCAGGTGCTGGTGCACCGGCAGGGACAGGCAGCGGCGGACGACCGACTCGGCGACCGGCACCTCCTCGACGACCACCCGGGGGTGGTCCCGGTAGCAGTCGTGGTCGAACACGGTGCGCGGGTAGTACACACCGGCGCCGACGCCGGCGTCGGCCAGGTCGGCGACCACGCGGTCGCGGTCCACGGCCTCGTCGAGCAGCACGGTGTACTGGTGCCAGACGTGCGACCGGTCGGGCAGCTCCCGCGGGACCCTCAGGCCGGGGACGTCGCCGAGCCCCTCCGACAGCCGGCGGGCGTTCTCCTTGCGCCGCTCGACGATCTCGCCGAGGCGGGCGACCTGCGGCAGCCCGACCGCGGCCTGCAGGTCGGTCATGCGGTAGTTGTGGCCGGGCACCTCGTACTGGTAGCGCTGCCGCATGCCCTGGTTGCGCAGGACCCGCAGCCGGTCGGCGAGCCCGTCGTCGTCCGTGGTGACCATCCCACCCTCGCCGGTGGTCAGGTTCTTGGTGGCGTAGAAGGAGAAGCAGCCGAGACCGAACGAGCCGGCCGCCCTGCCGTCGTAGGTGGCCCCGTGCGCCTGCGCGGCGTCCTCCACCAGGTGTAGGCCGCGCTCCCGGGCGAGGGCCGAGATTGGCCCCATGTCGGCGGTCTGCCCGTAGAGGTGGACGGGCAGCAGGGCCCGCGTGCGCTCGCCGACCCGTGCGGCGACCAGGTCGGGGTCGACGGCGAAGTCGTCCTCGCGGATGTCGGCGAAGCGCACGGTGGCGCCCGCCTCGAGGGCCGCGTTGAGGGTGGCGGCGAAGGTGAACGGCGAGGTCACCACCTCGTCGCCGGGCCGGAGGTCCAGCACCTGCAGCGCCGCCACGAGCGCCGTCGTCCCGTTGCTGACGGCCACGGCGTGGCGGACGCCCACGACGGTGGCGAACGCCTCCTCGAGGCGCTGCACCATCGGGCCCTGGGCGAGGACGCCGGATCGGATGACCTCGAGCACGAGAGGTTCGGCATCACGGACGTCGACCACGCTGATGGGGATCACGAGGACCTGTAGCTCCCGTTCGTTCGTGCCGGACCCGGGGGATCCGCCGGTCCGGCAGGGCGTGCACGCGCTGTGCACCGGGCGAGGGTGAGCCGGATCGGGTCCCTGCGTCGGCAACCCGCACGACAGCGAGTGCACCCTCGATCGCGGAGTGTCGCAGAGGGCTGGAGAGCCACCGGCGAGGACACGCGGGCGGGTCCGCCGGCCGAGGTGGCCCGCGTGGGCGCGTCTACGGTTCCCGGACGGCGCCGTCCGGGACGACGGCCGCCTCCCGTCGCCCAGGAGCTGCCGCATGCCCAACCGCATCCACCCCACCGCCGTCCTGGGTCCCGGTGTGGAGCTGGGCAGCGGGAACGTGGTCGGTCCCTACGCAGTCGTGCTGGGCCCGTGCCGGATCGGGGACGACAACTGGATCGGTCCGCACGTCGTCCTGGGGACCCCGCCGGAGATTCGCGGGCACGACCACGGGGCGGCCTGGGACGGCGACCTGGTCGGCCGTGGCGTGGAGATCGGGGACCGCACGACGCTGCGCGAGTACACGACCGTCCACTCGGGTTCGGCACGGGTGACCCGGATCGGGTCGGACTCCCTGCTCATGAACAAGGTCTACGTGGGCCACGACGGCGACCTCGGGGACGGCGTCACCCTGGCCGCCGGCGTCCTGCTCGGCGGCCACGTGGTCGTGGGCGACCGCGCCAACCTCGGGCTCGGGACCGTCGTCCACCAGCGCCGGGTGGTGGGTCCGGACGCGATGGTCGGCATGGGGGCGGTCGTGACACGGGACGTGCCGCCCTGCGCCAAGGCCTTCGGCACCCCCGCGCGGGTGCAGGGGGTGAACGCCGTCGGCATGCGGCGCCAGGGCGCGTCCGAGGCCGACATCGCCGCGCTGACGGAGCTCTACGGCGGTGGCCGCGACGTGGTGGCGCACTGGCCGCCTGCGGCCACGCTGGCCCCCGCTCTCGCGTGGTGGCGGAGGCACGCGACCGCCCGGTGAGCCGACCTGCGCCCACGACCCACCCGGGGCTCCGCTGGACCGTCGGCGCCGTCCGGCAGGCTGGGGCCATGACCGCCCCCTCCACGCCGGAAGCCCCCTGGCCGGTGCGCACGGTGGCCCGCAAGGTCGCCGAGTGGATCGGCCGGCTGGGTGAGGTCTGGGTCGAGGGGCAGATCGCCCAGCTGTCGCGGCGCGGCGCGGCGACGGTCTTCCTCACCCTGCGCGACCCGGCCGCCGACCTGTCGGTGCCGGTCACCTGCAGCCGGGACGTCGCCGGCCGCCCCGGCCTGGAGCTGACCGAGGGTGCCCGCGTCATCGTGCGGGCGCGGCCGGACTACTACATCGCCCGCGG
>DASQXT010000212.1:0-9314 GCA_035639575.1 Geodermatophilus sp. | reverse complement strand
AGCTCCGCGGCGGCAGCGGCATCCAGTGGCCGTGCACCGAGGAGGCGCCCGAGGGCACGGAACGGCTCTACGCCGACGGGCGCTTCTACAGCGACCCCGACTACTGCGAGAGCTACGGCCGCGACATCCTCACCGGCGCGCCGTTCGAGGAGGACGAGTACCGGGCGCTCAACCCCGAGGGCAAGGCGCTGATCAAGGCCGCCGAGTACGTCCCGCCGCACGAGATGCCGTCGGAGGACTTCCCGTTCTCCCTCATCACCGGGCGCACGCTCTACCACTTCCACACCCGCACCAAGACCGCGCGGGCACCGCAGCTGCAGGCCGCGGCCCGCGACGTCTGGGTCGAGATGTCGGCCGGTGACGCGGGGCGGCTGGGCGCCCGGGAGGGCGACCTGCTGGAGGTGTCGACGCCGCGCGGGTCGGTGCGGGCCCGGCTGCGGGTCAGCGGCATCCGCGACGGCGTGCTGTTCCTGCCGTTCCACTACGGCTACTGGGACGACGGCTCCGGGAACGGGGGGCACCGGCACCGCCGGGCGGCGAACGAGCTCACGCTCACCGACTGGGACCCGGTGTCCAAGCAGCCGATCTTCAAGACCGCGGCCGCCTCCGTGCGCAGGGTGCGCTGGTCCCGACGGGGGAGCTCGCCGGCGCCCACCACCACCGGCTCCGCGCCGGTCGGGGCCGCCGTCCCGCCGACCCGCGGCGGCCCGGCGGCGCTGGTGACCGAGGACACGGCAGCCGGGACGCTGCCCGCCGGAGGGGGACGACGGTGAGGCTCGGCCTGGCACTCGAGGAACTGCACCGCTCGGAGAACCACCTCGCGCACCAGCTGCTGGCCGTCGCCGAGCGGCACAAGGCCGACCACGAGATCTTCCACGTCGGCCGCGACCTGGCCACCTGGTCCCAGGACCACGTGCGGCGGCTGGCCACCTTCGGCGACCGGTACGGCGTGCGCCTCGACCCCGAGCCCGCGGGCGAGCCGGCCCTGCTGGCCCGGGTGAGCGAGGCCGTCAGCGACCGGCTGGGCCGGCGCTCGGCCCCGGCGCTGCTGCTGCTGCGCGACCTGCGCAGCCTGTTCACCCACGCGTCCGGGGTCCACGCGGACTGGGAGATGGTCGCCCAGGTCGCGCAGAGCATCCGGGACACCGACCTGCTGGCCCTCGCGCAGCGCTGCCACCCGCAGACCCTGCGCCAGGCCAAGTGGGCGAACAGCCGCATCAAGGAGTCCGCGACCCAGATCCTGGTGACCTGAGGGCGGACGGGGGTCCCGTCAGCCGGCCGGCGGGGGCGTCGCGGTGCCGGTCGCGGCCCGTACGTCGGCGCGCACGCTGGCCACCGTGTCCTGAGGGGTCAGCGGCCACAGCTCGCGCAGCTCCCGCAGCGCGGTGGCGGCGAGGGTGCCGGCGCCGGTGGCGTAGAGGCCGGTGGCCAGCGCTGCCGCCGTCGGAGGGGAGAACCGCCGCTCGAGCAGCCGGAGCAGCAGGGCGGACGAGGTCCCGACCGCGAGCGCGCCGAGCGCGGCCGCGCCGCCGAGCAGCGCGCCGGCCCGGCCCGCCTGCCGGGCCTTGCCGGCGAGCTCCTGCTGGGCGTGCTGGAGCTCCTGCCGCACGAGGGTGGCGACGTCGTCGCTCAGGGCCTGCAGCAGCTCCGCGGTCGAGCTGCCCGAGCTGTCCGGGGTGTTCGAGGTCATCGCAGGTCCTCCTGCCGTCGGGAGGCCGGTCCGGCCTGCCGGGCCGGTGGGCTACCCCTCGGGCCGTCGGCCAACCGGCGCCGCCCCGGCTCCGGTCGTGGCCGTCAGGAGCGGACCGCAGACTGACCGCATGGCGACACCGGTGGTGACGGTCCTGGGCACGGGCACGATGGGCGCGGGGATGGTGCGGTCGCTGCGCCGTGCGGAGGTCCCCGTCCGGATGTGGAACCGCGACCCGGCCAAGGCCCGGGCGCTGACCGACACCGGCGCGGAGGCGTTCGACGCCCCGGCCGAGGCGGTGGACGGCGCCGACGTCGTCCTGACCATGCTGCTGGACGCCGACGCCGTCCTCGACGTGGTCCGGCAGGCGGCACCGGCGGCCGGCACCGTGTGGCTGCAGACCTCGACCGTCGGGCTGGAGGGCGCCGACCGGACGGTGGCCGCGGCCCGGGAGCTGGACCTGGTGCTGGTCGACTGCCCCGTCCTCGGCACCAGGGAGCCTGCCGAGAAGGGGGCGCTGGTGCTGCTCGCCTCCGGCCCGGAGGAGGTCCGCCCGCGGCTGGACCCGGTGCTCGACGCGCTCGGATCGAAGACCCTGTGGCTCGGCGAGGCCGGCGCGGGCAGTCGGCTGAAGATGGCCTGCAACGCCTGGCTGTTCGCGGTCACCGCCGGCGTCGCCCAGTCGGTGGCGCTGGCCCGCGGGCTCGGGCTGGACCCGCGCGACTTCCTCGCCGCCATCGAGGGCGGTCCGCTGGACACCCCGTACGCGCACCTCAAGGCCGGTCTGATGCTCGACGGCGAGTACCCGGTCAGCTTCGCCCTCACCGGGGCGGCCAAGGACGCGCGGCTCATCCGGGCCGCCCTGCGGGAGGCCGGGGTCGACGACCGGCTGACCGCCGCCGTGCTGGAGACCATGGAGGCCGCCGCCGACCGGCTGCCGGACCCGGCGGCGGCCGACCTGGCGGCGGTCGTCGTCGGCCTCTAGAAGGACCCCCCTGCTCCCCGCCACTCGCAAGCTCGCGGCGGGCCCCTGCAGGGGGCCGCGGCCGTCGTCAACGCCGTCCACCGGTCCACCGGCGTCCGGGTGCGGGACCTGCCGGCGACCCTCGACGAGCTGCTGGCCGGCCCGGACCAGCCGGGGAGCCGTGCCCCGGGGCGCGGCCGGAGCCGGGGCCTCTAGCCGGCGATCGTCTGCCGCTCGGGCTCGATCCAGACGGTGACCCGCTCGGTCTTGATGTTCTCGGCGGGGTAGGGCTTGCCGTCGTACTTGTGGGACAGCTCGTCGATCTGGTCGCGGGCGCGCTGGCCGCGCTCGGTCTCGACGACGCGGCCACGGACCTCGGCGTAGCGGTACGGGTTCTGCTCGTCCCGGATCGCCAGGGTCACCCGCGGGTCCTCTTCGAGGTCCCGGAACTTCTGCCGGTGCGGTTCGGTGTTGACGAACAACCGGTCTCCCTCGACGCCGACCCAGATGTACTGGGTCTGGATGTGTCCGCTCGGCATCAGGGTGCTGATCGCGGCGTAGTTCGGGCCGCTGGCCAGCTCGCGGGTCGTCGGGTGCAGGTCGGGACCGTCCTGGGTGTCAGCCACGGGACGCTCCTACCCGGTCCGCCGCCCGGGACGCACGAAGGGTCGGATCGTGGTCGCGGATCACCGACGAGCCCGGCAGGAAGGAGGTGTGCTCCACGCCACACGGAGGTGCGAGGGGCGATAGCTTCCACGTCCCCGGAGCCCACGGGGCCCACCGACCACGGGGGACGCCGATGACCGCGTGCCGTTCGATCTGCTTCTACACGCCGTCGACCGACCCCTCGGGGATGGGCGCCCACATGGTGGACCTGCTCGCCGAGTTCGCCGGGACGGCCGACGTGGCGCTGATGATGAGACCGACGGACGGTGGCCGGCGGTTGCTGGACCGCGCCGCCGAGCTGGGCGCCCGGACCGTGGAGCTGCCCTCACCCCGCGACCCCCGGTTCGCCGCCGTGGTGTCCGACGCCCTCGCCACCTCTCCCGCCGACGTCTTCCACTGCCACGTCGGCACCGGCTGCGAGGACTGGGACGGCGTCCGGCTGGCCCGCCGCGCCGGGTGCCCGGCGGTCGTGCAGACCCAGCACCTGCCCTACCTGGTGTCCTCCCCGCGCAAGCGGCGCGCCTTCCACCACGCGACCGAGGAGGTCGACCGGCTGATCGCCGTCTCGGAGGGACTGCGTCGCACCTACTCCCGGATCGGTGTCCCCCCGGAGCGGTTCACCACCGTGCCCAACGGTGTCGCCCCGCTCCCCGACCGGATCGGCCGGGACGCCGCCCGCGCCGCCCTGGGCCTGGACCCGCGGCAGCCCGTCGTCCTCACCGTGGGCCGGTTGACCCACATGAAGGGCCAGTGGCACCTGGTCGACGCCGTCCCCGGCCTGCTGGAGCGGTTCCCGGACCTCGCCGTCGTCCTGGTCGGCGACGGGCCGCTGCGCGAGGCGCTGGAGAAGCGGGCCGCCGGGCTCGGCGTGGGCGGCGCCGTCCGGTTCCCCGGTCACCGGACCGACGCCCGGCGGCTGCTCGCCGCGGCCGACGTGTTCGTGCTCCCCTCACAGCACGAGGGGATGCCGCTGGTCGCACTCGAGGCGATGGAGGCGGGGCTCCCGGTGGTGGGCACCCGGGTGATCGGCACCGAGGAGGTCGTCGAGGACGGCGTCACCGGCGCGCTGGTGCGGCCGGGGGACCCCGCCGCGCTGGGGGCGGCCCTGGCCCGGCTGCTCGCCGACCCCGCGCTCCGGCGCCGCCAGGGCGAGGCCGGCCGACGCCGGTACCTCGCCGGCTTCACCCGGGAGCGGATGGCCAGGGACACCGCAGCGGTCTACGAGTCGGTGCTGCGCGGGGCGCTGCGGTGACCCGCCTGCGGGTCGGCGTCGTCGGCACGGGCTTCATCGCCGGCCGGCACCTGGCCGCGCTCGCCGGCTTCGACGACGTCGCGGTCGTCGCGGTCGCCGACGCCGTCCCCGCGCGGGCCGAGGAGGCCGCCGCGCGCTCCGGCGCACGGCCGTACCCGGACGGGACCGCGCTCCTGGAGACCGAGGAGCTGGACGCCGTCTGGCTGTGCGTCCCGCCGTTCGCCCACGGGCCCCTGGAGGCCGCGGCGATCGCCCGGGGCCTGCCGTTCTTCGTGGAGAAGCCGCTGGGGCCGGACCTGGCCACCGCCGAGGCGATCGGGGCCGAGGTCGCGGCGGCCGGGCTGACCACCGCCGTCGGCTACCACTGGCGGCACCTGCAGCTCGTGCACCGGGCGCAGGAGCTGCTGCGGGACCGGCCCGTGCAGCTGGTGACCGGTGCCTGGCTGGACCGCACGCCCGGTGCGCCGTGGTGGTCGCGCCGGGCGGCCTCGGGCGGGCAGGTCGTCGAGCAGACCACCCACCTGTTCGACCTCGCCCGGCTGCTCGCCGGCGAGGTCGACACCGTCGTAGCGGTCGAGCGGGCCGCGCCCGAGGGCGACGTCCCGGCCGCCTCCAGCACGCTGCTGACCTTCGCCTCCGGCGCCGTGGGGAGCATCTCCTCGGCGCGGGTCCTCGGCCGCCGCCACTCCGTCGGGCTGCAGCTGGTCACCGAGGGTCTCGCCGTGGAGGTGACCGAGCGCGGCCTGTCCGACCACGAGCTGCGCGTCTCCGGCGCCGACGGGGAGGAGACCACCGGCTCCGCCGAGGACCCCATCGCCGTCGAGGACCGGGAGTTCCTCGACGTGCTGCTCGGGGGGACCCCCGGCGTGCGCGTCCCCTACGCCGAGGGGCTGCGCTCGCACGCCCTGGCCTGCGCCGCCGACCGGGCGGGGCGCGAGGGCGGCCCCGTCCGGCTCCGGGACTGACGAGGGTTGCCGTCCGGCCGGCCCGGGCACGAGGCGGACATGACGACGAGGATCGGCCTGGTCGGGGCCGGGTTCATCGCCGGTCGGCACCTCGACGCGCTCACCTCCATCGAGGGCGTGGCCGTCGCCGGGATCGCCGACCCGCGCGCCGACCGGGCCGAGGTGCTCGCCGCCCGCGCGGGCGCCGCGGCCTACGCGCACTGGGCCGACCTGCTCGACGTGGAGCACCTGGACGCGCTGTGGGTCTGCGTCCCGCCGCACGCGCACGGCGAGGTCGAGACGGCGGCCGTCGAGCGCGGGCTGCCGCTGTTCGTCGAGAAGCCGCTGGCGACCGACCTCGCCACCGCGGAGGCGCTGGCCGACCGGATCGACGCCGCCGGCCTGCTCACCGCAGTCGGCTACCACTGGCGCTATCTCGACACCCTCGAGACGGCCCGCGACCTGCTCGCCGGGGCGCCGGCCCGCATGGTGCTCGGCGCGTGGCTGGACCGGGCGCCGCGGGTGGACTGGTGGGCGCGGCAGGAGGGCTCCGGCGGGCAGACCGTCGAGCAGGCCACCCACCTCTTCGACGTCGCCCGGGTGCTGGTCGGGGAGGTCGAGGGCGGCTGGGCCACCGGCTCGCGGTCGCCCGACGGGCCCGGCGACATCCTCGACGTCTGCACCGCCGCGCTGCGCTTCGAGAGCGGCGCCGTCGGGTCCTTCTCCAACAGCTGCCTGCTGCCCCGCGCGCACCGGATCGGTGTCGAGCTGGTCGCCCCCGGCCTGGGCCTGTGGCTCACCGAGCACCGGCTCGTGGTCACCGACGCCGACGGGGAGCGCACCGTCGACCGCGACGTCGACCCCTTCGAGGCCGAGGACCGCGCCTTCGTCGCCGCCGTCCGGGGCGAGGGGCACGACGTCCGGACGCCGTACCGTGAGGCGCTGCGCACCCACCGGCTGGCGGTCGCGGTGGCGACCGCGGCCGCCGACGGCGGGACGGTGCAGCTGTGAGCGGCTCCGTGACCGACCGGCTCCGCCGGGCGGGAGCGACCGGGGGGACGGAGTGAGCCGCGCGATCCGCAGCATCGGCGTCGTCGCGCCGGGGGAGCCGGCGGTCCTGGACCTCGAGGAGCCCGACCCCGGCCCCGGACAGGCGTGGGTGCGCACCGAGTGGAGCGGCATCAGCGCCGGCACCGAGGTGGCGCTGGTCCGCGGCACCGACCCGCACCACCTGCTGCACTGGGACCCCGACCTGCGCTCCTTCGACGACGCCGGTCCGCCCGCCGCCTACCCGGTGGCCGGACTGGGCTACATGGAGGTCGGCCGGGTCACCGAGAGCCGCACCCCCGACCTGGCCGAGGGGCAGCTGGTCGCCATGGCCTACGGGCACCGCACCGGCACCTGCGCCGACCCGTCGGTCAAGCCGGTCGTTCCGGTGCCCGACGACCTCGACCCGCTGCTGGGGGTCTACCTGGCCCAGATGGGGCCGATCTGCGTCAACGGGCTGCTGCACGCCGCCGCCGACGTCGCCGGACCGGGTGCGGGCGTCGACGCCGGGGTGCGGGACCGGCACGTCCTGGTCACCGGCGCCGGGGTCATCGGGCTGCTCAGCGCTCTGCTCGCCGTGCAGCACGGGGCCGCGGACGTCGTCGTCGCCGAGCCCTCCGCCGAGCGCCGCGCGGTCGCCGAGGCGCTCGGCCTGAGCACCCTGGCCGACGGTGCCCCCGACGGACCCGCCCACCCCGCGTGGCGGGCGGTCAAGGAGCGCTGGCGGCACGGGCCGGGGGACGCCGGTGCCGACGTCGCGCTGCAGTGCCGCGGGCACGACGCCGCGCTGGCCACCGGGCTCAAGGCGCTGCGCCCGCAGGGCACGGTCGTCGACCTGGGCTTCTACCAGGCCGGCGCCGAGGCGGTGCGGCTCGGCGAGGAGTTCCACCACAACGGCCTCGCGGTGGTCTGCGCCCAGATCGGCCGGGTGCCGCGGGGCATGGCCGGCGCCTGGCCGAGGACGGCGCTGGCCGAGGTGACCCTCGACCTGCTGCGCGAGCGCGGCGACGACGTCCGCCGGCACCTGGTCACCGACGTCCTGCCGTTCGAGGAGGGGCCGCGGCTGCTGGCCGACCTCGCCGGCCGCCGGCTGGCCGCGCCGCCGCTGCAAGCCGTGCTGCGGTTCTGACACCGTGCGGGTCCTGCTGGTCGGCAACCACTGGACCGAGGGGCCCGGTGGCGCGGAGACGGTGCTGGTCCTCACCGCGGACCTGCTGCGGGCCGCCGGGCACGAGGTGGTGCCCTTCGCCGTGGCCGAGGAGCGCACCCTGCCCACCCCGGTGCGCTCGTCCCTGCCGGCAGCGGCGGGGGCCGGCGCGCGGACCCGGTTCGGGGAGGCGTGGGCCGGGGTGTGGTCGCCGTCGGCGTACCGGGCGCTGGCACGGGTGGTCGACGAGGTGCGGCCGGACGTCGCGCACGTGCACCACGTCTTCGAGCGGCTGACCCTCTCGGTGCTCGACGCGCTGCAGCGCCGCGGCGTGCCGACGGTGATGACGCTGCACGACTACAAACCGGTCTGCCCGAACTTCCGGCTGTTCACCGAGGGAGCGCCCTGCACCCGCTGCCTGTCCGGCGACTACTGGCAGGTGGTGCGGCACCGCTGCCTGGAGGGCTCGCGGTGGCGGTCGGTCGCCGCGGCGGTGGACTCCTACGCCGCCCGCGCCCGCGGCGTCTACGACCGGGTGGACCGGCTCGTGGCGCCGAGCGCGTTCCTGCGCGACCGGGTGGTCGAGGGCGGGCTGCCGGCCGACCGGGTCGAGGTGCTGCCCAACCCGGTGGTCGCGGCGCCCTCGCCCCGGACCGCCCCCGGCGACCCGCCGGCGGTGCTGTACGCCTCCCGGCTGGTCGCCGAGAAGGGTGTGGACACCCTGCTGGACGCCGCCGCGCGGCTGCCCGCGGGCGTCCGGGTGCGGCTGGCCGGGTCCGGGCGGTTGGAGCGGGCGGTGCGGGCGCGGGTCGCGGCGGAGGGGCTGCCGGTCGACGTCCTGGGCCCGCTGGCGCCGGACCGGGTCGCCGCCGAGCTGCGGTCCGCGGCGGTCGCCGTCCTGCCGGCGCTGTGGTGGGAGAACTGCCCGATGGCGGTGCTCGAGGCCGCGGCCCAGGGCGTGCCGGTGGTGGCCTCCGCGGTGGGCGGCGTCCCCGAGCTGGTGGACGACGGCACGACGGGGCTGCTGGTGCCGCCCGGGGACGCCGCCGCGCTGTCCGGCGCGCTCACCCGGCTGCTGTCGGACCCCGCCGGGGCGGGCCGTCTCGGCCGTGCGGGATGGGCCCGGGTGCGGTCGCGGCACGACCCCGAGGCCCACGTCGCGGCCCTCCAGGAGGTGTATCGGCGTGTCGCGTGGTGAGTCGTTGCGGACGCCCTTGTCCCGCAACCCCGGGTGGCGGATCCTGCCGTCATCGCCGCGAACGCCGGGTGGGCCGGGCTCCCGCGGCGCTCGGGGAGTGGGTCGTCATGAAGTGGGCGGCTGTCGTCGTGCTCGGCCTCGGGCTGGAGCTCACCGTGGTCATCGCGATGGCGCGGAGCAACACCGCGCGGTGGGAGCGTGATCACCGCGCCGCCCGTGCGGCCCTGAGAGCGCGCGAGGAAGCAGGGCTGCGCGTGCGGGCGGCGGCCACCGTGGCGCAGCACGTGCCGCCCGGCAGCCGGTGGCTGCCGCACCCGCACCTGACCCAGCTCCCGCACGTGCACCTGCCGCCGCGCGTCGTCGACCGGCTGACGCACCCCCGCGGCACGCTGCACCGACCGCGCCT
>DASQXT010000211.1:0-4296 GCA_035639575.1 Geodermatophilus sp. | reverse complement strand
GTGGCCTGGATGTGCCCGTTGGGCCAGGGGCAGATCCAGACGTCCTTCCAGGCCGGCGGGATGGCCAGCGACCGCAGCCGGTCCAGGCGCTCGTCCTTGATGAGCGCCCCGTCCTCGTCGTAGTAGGCGAAGCCGCGGCCGGCCCGCCGGCGCCGCCATCCCGGGCCGTGCACGTCGCTGCGGCGGAGTCTCACGCCCACAGGATGGGCACCCCCGGGGTTCCGCAAACGCGGCGAGGCGGCGGTTCCTCCCTCAGCGCAGCTCGACCAGTCCGCCGAGCCCGCTGATCTCGAGGATGTGCCGGGTCACTCCGCCCTCGGGCGCGTGCACGACCAGCCGCCAGCCCTCCTCACCCGCGATCCGGGCCATCGCGAGGACGACACGCACCGCCGCGCTGCTGAACAGGGTGACCGCCGTGAGGTCCAGCTCCACCCGCCCGGTACCGCCGTGGCTGGCCTCCAGCAGCCGGATGCGCATCTGCTCGGCGCCGACCATGTCGACCACGCCGGACGCCCGCACCACCGGGCACTCCCCACCGCGGTCGACGACGACCTCCGCCGCGCTCCTGCCGCCGGGCCGGTCCTCGTCCTGCTCCGGACTGCGGCGCAGTCGCATGCTCAGCGTCACCGTCGTCCCGTGCTCGCCCTGCAGCACGACGCCGTCGACGAGCTGGCGCATGATCAGCAGCCCGCGGCCGCGGTCGCCGGGGTCGCGGTCCGGCGGGCGCCACCGCCCCTGGTCGCGCACGGTGACGGTGAGCAGCCCGTCGACGTCGACCGCCGCGGTCACCTGCATCCGCCCCGGCTCCACCCCGCGGTAGGCGTGCTCGGCCGCGTTGGCGGTGGCCTCCCCCACCGCGACCATCACGCCCACCCGGTCCTGCTCCCCCATGCCCAGCCTGGCCAGCCAGGCACCCAGGTGCCGGCGGACCGTCGGCAGCGCCGCGGGGACGGCGGACAGGTCGAGTTCCAGCGGCTCGGTGGTCTCCGCCCGGCGGTGCGCGACCAGGACGGCGATGTCGTCGGGGTGCTCCTCGCTGCCCAGGAGCCCCTCGAGGATCGCCGCGGCCAGCTCACCCGGTGCGTCGCCCTCCAGGGCGCCCGGCGCGGCGAGCGCGGCGCGTGACACCTCCGCCAGCCGGTCCAGCCCCGCCGCCAGCCGCGCACCGGAGGCAGCCACCGCGCCGTCGGAGAACAGCACGAGGGTGGAGCCCTGCGGCAGCTGTGCGGTGGCCGCGACGCTGGACGCGCCCGGCAGGGTGCCCAACGGCGGCCGGGGGGTCAGGGGGAGGAAGTGCGCGCTGCCGTCGTCCCGGACCAGCAGCGGAGCCGGGTGCCCGGCCGCGGCGTAGACCAGCCGCCCGGTGGCCGCCTCCAGCACCCCGTAGAAGACCGAGGCGCCCTCGACGTCGTCCATCTGCCCGGCGAAGGCGTCGAGCGCGGCCACGACCACTGCGGGCGAGGGGTCGCGCAGCGCCACCGAGCGCATGGCCCCCCGCAGCCGGCTCATCGCCCCGGCTGCCGGCACCCCGTGGCCGACGGCGTCGCCGACGACCAGCGCCAGCCGACCGCGCCCGAGCGGCACGGCGTCGTACCAGTCGCCGCCGGCGGCGTGCACCGAGCTGGCCCGGTGGTAGCTACCCGACAGGCGCACGTCCGGGAGCAGCGGGAGCGCGGGGGGCAGCAGCGAGTGCTGCACCTGGTCGACGACGTCCGCCGCGGCGACCACGCCGGCGACGTGCTCGCAGTCGGTGTGGTCGGCCTCGAGCAGCACGAGGACACCGGGCTGCCCGTGCACCTGCAGCGGCTGCAGGACGACCGTGGCGGCCCGGCCGCCGGGGTCGACGGCGCCGTGGACCGTCTCGGGGTGCCCGGTGCGGGCGACCTCCCCGGCCAGCTCGGCGACGCGGTGGCCGGTGACCGCGGCGAGGTCGCCGGGGGCCGTGCCCAGGTCGCGGGCGCGGGCGTTGGCCCAGACAGGCGCCAGCTCGGGTCCGGCGAGGCACCAGATGGCGGCGGAGGATCCCTCCAGCGCCGCGACCAGCGCGGCACCGCCGACGTCGCCGACGGGGGCGGGCCCGGAGGGCGGGCTCTCCTGACTGGTGTTCATCTCGGATCAGCGAACCGCAGCCCACAGGGGCCTGCAACCGCGCCCACCCGCCGTGTGACCTGGAGTTTGGCGGCCGCCCGCACCGGGGTAGGCCTCCTCGTCAGGCACACCGCCCGACGGCGCCGGGCAGGCCGCCGCGGCCGGTCGGGCAGGATGGGTGCACACCGCGTGGACCGGGGTCTCCAGGGCTCCCGGGACGCGGTCGCGATGCGAGGATGAGGAGCGTACGACGGATGGTGGACTCGAGGGGTGCCCTCACGCAGGACGGGCGGCGCGCCGAGCGACTGGAACTGCGGGTGCCCACCACCCCGACCCAGCTGCCCGCGGTGCGGGCCATGGCCGGTGACCTGGCGATGCGGATGGACTACGACCTCGACGCGGTGGAGGACCTCCGACTGGCCGTCGACGAGGCCTGCGCGACGCTCTCGGCGATCGTCTCCGACGACCGCCGGCTGACCGTGGTCTTCGAGACCACCCGCCGGGGCCTGCACATCGACGCCTGGGTGCCGACCGCGGAGGGCACCGACGTCCCCCGGGACGGCTTCGGCTGGGCGGTGCTGCACACCCTGGTCGACGAGGTCGAGGCCGGCCCCGCCACCCAGGCCACCGTGCCCGCCGGCGACGGCACCGCCTCGCCGGTCGCCGTCATCTCCATGGCCAAGTACCTGCCGGGACAGCACCCGGACCAGCGGCTCGGGGACGCGGGCCAGAACGTCTCGGTCGCGCGGTGACCGGGGCGCCAGCCCCGGAACCCCAGACCGTCGAGGAGGACACCCTGCGCGACGACGAGTTCCCGACCGGCCGCCGTGGCACGGAGGGAGAGGTCGCGTCCGAGGAGCAGCCCGTCGTGGTGCCCGACCCGCGCAGCGAGGTCGTGCCCGGCCCGGACGCCGGCACCCCGGTCGACAGCGACGGAACGGACGAGGACACGGCGGACGACGACGCGGAGCTCGAGGACGCCACCGAGGACGAGGCCGAGGAGACCGCCGAGGACACCGCCTCCTCCGACGACGAGGACGAAGAGTCCGACGAGGAGGACGAGTCCGCGTCGGGTGACTCAGGCTCCTCCGGTGCCGCCCCCGTGTCGGAGAACCGTCGGCGGGCGGAGCGGACCGCGCCACTGTTCGCCGAACTGGCCACCCTGGACAAGGACGACCCGCGCCGTGAGCGGCTGCGCGAGATCCTCGTCGAGGAGCACCTGCCACTGGTGCGGCACTTCGCCCGCCGGTTCAGCAACCGCGGCGAGCCCTTCGACGACCTGCTGCAGGTCGGCACGCTCGGCCTGATCGCGGCCATCGACCGGTTCGACCCGAGCCGTGGCGTGGAGTTCCTCTCCTTCGCCGTCCCGACCATCACCGGCGAGATCAAGCGGCACTTCCGCGACCAGGGCTGGTCGGTGCGCGTGCCGCGGCGGCTGCAGGAACTGCACCTGTCGCTGAACGCGGCGGTCGGCGAGCTGGCGCAGAAGAACGGCCGCGCGCCGACGCCGTCGGAGCTGGCCGAGCACCTGGGCATCCCGCGGGCGGAGGTGCTCGAGGGCCTCGCGGTCGCGAACGCCTACCGCAGCAGCTCCCTCGACGAGCGGCTCTCCGGTGAGGACGACTCCCCCACCCTGGCCGCCACCCTCGGCGAGGAGGACGCCGCCCTCGAGGGCGTGGAGTACCGGGAGTCGCTCCAGCCGCTGCTGGCCACCATCCCGGCGCGGGAGCGGCGGATCCTGATCCTGCGCTTCTTCGGCAACATGACCCAGTCGCAGATCGCCGCCGACATCGGCATCTCGCAGATGCACGTGTCCCGGCTGCTCAGCCAGACCCTGGCCAAGCTCCGCGAGGGCCTGCTCAAGGACTGAGTCAACTGTCGGCCTCACGGCCGACACCGCTCGTCAGGAGTTGATCATGGGGTTCGTGCCGGGCCGTGCAGCGGGTCCGCGCGTGCCCCCTGCACCAACCCCATGATCAACTCGAGGTGGCGGTCAGTGACGGGGCTGCACCTCCCCGCCGGTGGTCTCCTCCTCGGCGGCGCGGGCCAGTGAGACCGTGTCCGGGATCGCCGGTGTCGGCACGGCGGGCGCGGTGTCGGCGATGCTCGTCAGCTCGATCTTCGCCTCGGGCTGGTCGGCGGCGCGGGGCAGCGCCGACTCGAACCAGCCGGACGTGTCCATCTCGGCGGTCGGCCGGCCGGCACCGT
>DASQXT010000210.1:0-14646 GCA_035639575.1 Geodermatophilus sp. | reverse complement strand
GTCGTGGAAGGGAGTGACCATGACGACTCAGCACGTTCGTGCCGCCGCGGGCGACACGTACGACCACCTGGGTCTGCGTCTGCGCATGCGCCTCACCGGCCGGGAGACCGCGGGCGGCCTCGCGCTGATCGAGCACGTCGGACGGCGGGGGGCCGGTTCGCCACGGCATCGGCACACCCGGGAGGCCGAGACCTTCATCGTCCTCGACGGCGAACTCGACGGTTGGTCGGAGGAGGACCGCACGGTCGTAGCGGCGGGCGACACCCTGTACCTGCCTTCGGGCAGCGAGCACGCGTACCGGGTCCGCAGCGCCACCGCGCGGTTTCTCCTGCTCATCACGCCGGCCGGTTTCGAGCAGTTCTTCATCACCGATGGCGTTCCCAGCGATCCCGACGCCGAACTGCCGTCCGTACCCGGACCTCCACCTCCGGAGGCGGTGGAGCGGCTCGCGCAGATGCTCAGCGACTACGGGGTGTCCATCACCGGTCCACCGCCAACTCCTTGACATCGGTCCGTACGCCGCACATCCGTCCCTGCGCGTCGAGCGACGCCGTGCTGCGCGGCCCGCGACGGGGCAAGCCCGCTACGCGCTCGACGTCGTGGTTCTTGTCGGCTTCTCGCACCGCGAGATGCCGCTGAGAGAGCGCTTGTGCGCGCCGTCCCTCCGACGATAGGAGCCGCGCCGAGGGCCCCTCGCCGTGTCCGTCGTGCTGAGTCCGAGCACCCGGACACCACGCCGACGCGATAGGGCCCTACGCCGGTCGCCTGTCCCTGAGGCCGCCTTCAGGGGCGCGTACTGACCATCGCAAACCGACTGGCGTGGGCCCCGAGCGAGGACGACCACGGGGGACCGTCGACCAGCGCTCAGCTGCCGACGGTCAGCTGGGTACGGCGCGGCGCACCGCGCCGACCCCGCGTACCGCCGCCAGCAACAGCGCGACCACCGCCAGCAGTCCCGCGACCGGCCCGGCCCACGCGGCCAGGCCGGTCGCGGCGGAGTGCACGTGTGCGCCGGGCACGGGCGGGTGCGCGAGGAGCATCGCCGTCGTCAGGACGACGTGCGTGGCCCACGCCGCCCGGCTCGGCTGCCGCCACAGGTGCACCGCGCACAGCAGGCAGGCCGCCGACAGCAGTGCCATCCCGGCGTGCGGCGCGGCGACGAGCGCCACCCCGTGCACGGCGGCGCACCCCGCCGCGGCCCCCGCCGCGCTGTGCGCGAGGAACCGCGGCAGGGCCGCCGCGTCGAGCGGCTGGAGAGCGGAGACGTTCAGTGACACGTGCCTGGCGCCGGCGGCACGTCGAGCGCGGGGTTGCGGTCGAAGAAGCCGACCGGCTTGAGTTCGAAGGAGAAGACGTCGACCGGCATGACCGGCCAGTCCTCGGGCCGCGGCACGTGGTGGATGCCGAACACGTGCCAGAGCACGAGGTCGGTGTCCACGAGCGGGCGGTCGGCCTCCTGCCAGACCGGCAGCCCCTCGTCCCGGCGGCTCTGGTTGCAGAACTCGCCGGAGGGCCAGCGCTCCTCCTCGTCGAACCGGCTCACCCACACCGGGTGGTCGATGACCTGCGCCCGCTGCCGGAACGGCGCGCTCGGGTCGGCCAGGGACGGGATCGCCGAGTTCGGGTACAGCTTGTAGCCCGGTGCCGTCCCCAGCCGGTTCGGCTTGGTCCGGTTGACCACCTTGAACGAGCGCTGGGTGGCGAAGTCGACGTCCAGGCGCCCCTCGGACTCGCGCTCCACCGGCCGGCTCTTCGTGACGACGGCGAGGCCGTAGGGGTTGTCGTCCGACACCGGCAGCGCCTCGCTCTCGGTGACGACGACGGTGTTGTCGGGGCCGTCGACCTCCATGTCCAGCCGGGCGACGACGAAGTGCTGGTGGATCGGCGCGTAGGTGCGCTCGTCGACGACGGTGCCGTAGGCCGGCGGGGTGTCCTCGTAGGCGCTGGTCACCATGATCCCGGTGGCGCGGACCTCGCACTGGACGGTGCCGTCCTGGTAGAAGCGCCAGTAGGTCAGGTACTCGTAGTTGGCCACCGTGGCGTGGAACGAGACGACCATCCGCCGCGACCGCCGCACCTCGGCGCCGGCCTGCTCGTCGACGTGCTTCCACAGCACGCCGTCGTCCTCCTCGTGCAGGCAGATGGCGTTCTCGATCGTGTACGGCTCGCCGCGGGTGTCGTGCAGGACGGCGTCGACGTAGGTGATGTCGCCGAGGCAGTCGCAGCCGAGCTTGAGCGAGGTGGTCATGAAGCCCAGGCCCCACTCGCCGATGTCGAAGGCGGTGCGCCGGTGGTGGTCGGGGCTGGGGTCGCGGTAGGGCACGACCATCTCGGCGAACGACATGCGGTGCGCGACCGGCCGGCCGTCGTAGGCGACCCGGTGGATCACCAGGCCCTCGCGGTGGTTGAAGCCCAGTCGCATCGACCACTTCTGCCAGCGCAGCTCGTGCCCGTCGAGCTCGAAGGAGACGCCCTCGGGCTGGCTGATCTCCAGCGGCCGGACGTCGCTGCGCTGCTCGAGGCCGGGCACCAGCGCGGGCACGTACTCGCCCATGACCGCGGGCTGCGCCGGCGGTGCGGTGTCCTCGACGTGCAGCAGCTCCATCGTGTTCAGGTCGACGACGAAGTGCAGGCCCATGACCGGGTTGGCGTAGGGGTTGCCGCCCTTGACCGAGCGGCGCCAGACGTCGGTCCAGCCGACCCGGCGCTCCTGCAGCCCCTGGGGGATGAGCGAGTGCCCGTAGGCCCAGGTGTCGATGAGCACCAGGTCGAGGTCGGTGATGCCGCGCTTGGCGAGCGCCTCGACCACGACGGGGTGCTCGATCAGCACCTCGTGCGCCTCGTGCCACTCGTCGAGGGTCATGTTCGCCTGCTGACCAGGCACCGCCTCCCACGAGACGACGGCGTCGTCGGTGAGCGAGACGACCGCCTTGTACGGCGTCCCCTCGTCGCGGCTCCAGGCGGTCACCCGGGCCTCGCGGCGGATCGGGTCGCCGGGGCGGAACGCGCGGACGACGTCCTTGGCCGGCTCGCGCAACTCGATGGAGGCGAACCGCCAGCGCTCGTCGACCCCGCGGTCGCGACGCAGGATCGCCGCGGCGGCACGGAACTCCTCGGCGCTCAGCGGGTCGAGCGGGTGCGGCGTGCCGACGGTGGCGCGCGTGCCGGCCGAGCCGGTGCCGTGGCAGGACGTCGCGAGCTCGGTCATGACGGGTTCTCCTGGGTGGTGGTGTCGGGGCGGTTCGCGAGCAGGGGCAGCGAGGGGTCCCAGCGGGTGCCGTCGCGGGCGTCGCGCCGGCGGCGGGCGATGGCCGAGAGCGCCTCGAGCACGACCCGGTTGGCCAGGGCCGCGGTGATGTCGGCGTGGTCGTAGGGCGGGCTGACCTCGACCACGTCGACGCCGACCACGGGCAGCTCGAGGCAGAGCCGGCGGACGGCGTCCAGCAGCTGGCGCGCGGTCAGGCCGCCCGGCTCGGGGGTCCCGGTGCCGGGTGCGTGCCCGGGGTCGCAGACGTCGATGTCGACCGAGAGGAAGACGCCGTCGCACTCGTCGGTGGCGATGGCAGAGGCCTCGGTGAGGCAGGCGTCCAGCCCCCGGTGCCCGATCTCGGTCATCTCGTAGGAGCGCATCCGCTGCGCCGCCATCCAGTCCAGCGTCTCCGGTGGTGGCCAGTAGCCGCGCAGGCCGACCTGCAGGAACCGGTCGCCGCGCAGCGCGCCGGACTCGATGAGCCGGCGCATCGGCTGCCCGTGGCCCCACAGCGAGCCGAACTCGATGTCGCCGGTGTCGGCGTGCGCGTCGAAGTGGACCATCGAGACGCGGCCGTGGCCGAGCACGTTGGCCACGCCCTTGGCGTCGGCGAACGCGATCGAGTGGTCGCCGCCCAGCACCACCGGGATGGCGCCGGAGCGGGCCACCGTCTCGACCGCGGCCTCCAGCGCACCCAGCGCCGTCTCGATGTCGCCGGAGTACATCTCGACGTCCCCGGCGTCGAGCACCCGCAGGTCGCGCAGCCCGTCGGTGCGCAGCGCCAGGCTCGGCCGGGAGCCGTCGTGGGCCAGGTAGTCGGTCATCCGGATGGCCTGCGGGCCGAAGCGGGTGCCCGGGCGGTGCGAGGTGCCGCCGTCGAAGGGCGCGCCCAGCACGACGACGTCGGCGCCGGCGAACGAGGCCGGGTCGGACAGGTCGCAGCGGTCGACGCCGAGGTAGGTGATGTCAGGCCCGAACTGGGCGCCGTAGCGCGTCATGGTGTCGAGGTCCGATCGAGTCGTGCGGTGGGGGAGACGGCACGGTGTGGACGCCAGGAGGCGACGGAATCCGTGTTCCGAGCGAGGCTATACGACGGATCCGGTGCCGCCAAGCCCCTGCGGGGTTCGTTCGGCGCGGTCATCCGCTGACCGTCACCGCCCGGTGGACGATGCTGCCACCGACCGTGGTGAGGACGACGGGGGCGTCGGCCAGCTCGTCGGGCGGCGCCTGCAGGGGGTCGACGGCGAAGGCCGTGAGGTCCGCGCGCATCCCCGGCGCGATGCGTCCCGAGCACGCGGCCTCGCCGGCCGCCCAGGCGGCCTGCGTGGTGTACCCCTCCAGGGCCATCAGGGGTGTCAGTCCCTGGTGCGGCTGGACGGGGGCGACGTCCGGCTCGCCCCCGGGACGGCGCAGCTGCGCGTCGGCGAGGACCCGCCGGGGGTCGAACGGGGCCACGGGCCAGTCCGACCCCAGCACCAGGGGCACGCCCGCCTCGCGCAGGTCCCGGCAGCGCCAGGCGCGACCGGCCCGCTCCGGGCCGAGCCGGGTGGACCAGTTGTCGGTGTGGTCGGCGCGGGTGAAGTGGGTGCAGTGGGTCGGCTGCATGCTGGCCACGACGCCCTGGCGCACGAAGGCCCCGATGAGCGCGCTCGGCAGCGTCTCGATGTGCTCGATGCGGTGCGCCCCGGCCGTCGGCCGGTCCAGCCCCGCCAGGGCGCCCAGGGCGTGCCGGACGCCGGCGTCGCCGATCGCGTGCGTGGCCGTCGGGACCCCTGCCGCGGCCAGCGCGCGCACGGCCCGGGCGTACTCCGCCGGCTCCGGCCAGAAGCTCTCGGTCGACTCGCCCAGCGCGTCGGGCTGCTCGAGCCAGGCCGTGCCGTTGTCGATCGTCCCGTCGATCATGAACTTGACCCCGCCGACGGCCCACCGGCGACCGCCCCGCCCCTGCAGGTCCACGAGTTCGGCCAGCCCGTCGGCGTCCACCCCGGGCAGGCACCACGGGGCGAAGCGCAGCCGCAGCGGCAGGTCCTGCGCGTCCTCGGCCGCCGCCACGACCGCCCGGCTGTCCCCGAGGAGGTCCATGACGTGCCCGCCGGTCAGCCCGGTGGCCGCCATGGCCGCGAGGAGGTCGTGCAGCTGCCGGGCGCGCACCGGCAGCGGGTCGAGCGGGACGTGGTCCTGCACCAGGTCCATGGCGGCTGCCTCGAGGAGGAGGCCGGTGGGGCGGTCGGACCCGTCGCAGACGACGACGGCCCGCTGGGCGAACGACCGGGGACCGTCCACCCCGGCGATCCGCAGCGCCCGGTCGGTCGCCAGCGCGGAGTGCGCGTCGAAGAGCCGCACGAAGGCCGGCCGCCCGCCCACGGCCGCCTCCAGCGGGGCGCTGGTGACGGGGGAGCCGCCGAAGAGGTTGGGGTCCAGACCCCAGGCCTGCACCCACGCGTCCGGTTCCCGGCCGGCCGCCGCGGCGGCGAGCAGGTCCTGCGCCTCCTCGAGCGTCCGGGCCCCGGAGAGGTCGACGTCCGCGGTGAGCTGCAGGCCCATCACGGGGTGCAGGTGGCCGTCGGTGAGGCCGGGCGTCAGCGTGGCCGGACCGAGATCGACGACCTCGGTCCGGGCGCCGCGCCAGTCGGCGACGTCCCGGCGGGTGCCGGTGGCGACCACGAGGCCGCCGGCGACGGCGACGGCCTCCACCGGCGGCCCTCCGCCGGTCAGGGTGTGCACGGTGTCGGTCGTGATGACCAGGTCGGCGTCCACAGGGGTCTCCGTCTCAGCGGTCGGTGGTGGTGAGCAGGTCCGGGGTGGCGTCGGCATCGGCGTCCGCGCCCTCCCCGATCCCGGCGTAGCGCTCCGGGTGCCGGGCGCGCAGCCAGAGGGCGCACGCCGTCCCGATGGCGAGGGTCAGCGGCACGATGCCGACCAGCAGGACGTTCACCGTCGTCGAGGCGGCGGTGAGCAGCTCGATGTGGTCGACCAGGAGGAGAGTGGCCCCGGCCAGCAGGACGCCGGACGCGACGCCGGCGCCGATGGCGACCGGGGTGGCGGCGGCGCGGTTGCGGCGGACGAAGTACGCCACCGTGGCCGCGGCCGTCATCGTCTGCAGGACCAGGACGCCGACGACCCCCGGCGTGTTCACCCAGAGCAGCAGGTCGCTGTAGGGGTCGGCCCCGGCCAGGGCGAACACCGCGATGACGACGACGGCGAGGGCCGTCTGCAGGAGGCCCGCCCGGTACGGGGAGCCGAACCGCGGGTGCACCGTCCCGACCCAGCGGGGCAGCACGCCGTCCCGGGAGAGCGCGAACGCGTAGCGGTTGATCGCGTTGTGGAAGGCGATCTGCGAGGCGTACACGCTGCTGACCACCAGCAGGTGCATCAGCGTGCTGGCCCAGGGCCCCACGTAGGTCTCGATGGCGGCGAAGAACATGCCGGCGAGGTCGCCCTCGGCGGCGGCCACCGCCTGGTCGCTGCCGAACGCCTGGACCACCGACCAGACGATGAAGCAGTAGAAGACCGCCATGAAGCCGACGGCGAGGTACGTGGCCCGCGGGACGGTGCGCTCGGGGTCCCGGGCCTCCTTGCGGTACAGCACCGTGGACTCGAAGCCCATGAAGGCCGCGAAGCTGAAGGCCAGGACGCCGGCCATGCCGGGGCTGAACACCGCGTCGGCGGTGAAGGAGGTGGCGTCGAGCCCGGAGGCGCCCCCGGCCGCGAGCACGCCGATCGCCATCAGCAGCAGGATGCCGGTCTCCAGGACCAGCAGGACGCCGAGCACCCGGGCGCCCACGTCGATGCCCAGCCAGCCCACGAGCAGGACCAGGGCGACGGCCACGAGGGCGACGACCGGCCAGGGGACCGTCACGCCGAAGACGTCGGCCAGGGTGGCCTGCGCCTGCACGGCGAACAGGCCGTACACCCCGATCATCAGCGCGTTGTAGGACATCAGCGCGAGGAGGGCGGCGGCCAGCCCCCACGTCCGGCCGAGCCCCTTCGCGACGTAGGCGTAGAAGGCGCCGGCGCTGCCCACGTACCTGGTCATCCGGGTGAAGGCGACCGCGAAGACGGTGAGCACCACGCCCGACGCCAGGTAGGCGACCGGGGCGCCGATGCCGCCGACCAGGATGGCGAGCGGGGCCACGCCGGCCATGACGGTCAGCGGGGCGGCCGCGGCGACCACCATGAAGACGAGGCCGCCGGTGCCCAGGACACCGCGCTTGAGGTGGCCGTCGCCGTCGTGCGCGACGGGGGCGGGGGGAGAGGAGGAGGCGGGCACGGCGGTCCTTCCAGGGCCGGAGGCTCTTAACCGAATGGCGTTCGGTTAAGATGGTGGCCTGCTTCACAGATGTCAAGCGGCCCGTGCCGAGCGGCGGCGCGAGGGGCCTGCGAGGAGGGGGGGTACGTGGTGCAGCGGCGGAGGCGGCTGCTGGACGTCGAGACGATCCTCGACGCGGCGCTGACCTGCATCGACGAGCGGGGACGGTTGACGATGGCCGACCTCGCCGCGCGGCTCGGCGCGAGCGCGTCGTCGATCTACCACCACGTGAGTGGGCGGCCGGAGATCGTCGAGATGCTGCGGGAGCGGCTGGTCGCCCACCTCGAGATCCCGCCGCTGGACCGGTCCGACTGGGGCGACCAGGTGGCCTCCTGGATGCGCTCCTACCGGCGGGCGCTCGCCCAGCACCCGAACCTGATCCCGCTGCTGAGCGAGCAGACGATGACGGCCGGCTCGGTCCTGCTCGGTTACGACCGCGTGGCCGACCTCCTCGGGACCGCCGGCTTCCCGGAGGACCAGGTCATGCTCTGGGTGAGCGTGCTGGACAGCTACGCGCTCGGCGCGGCACTCGACCTCGCAGCGCCAGACGAGGTCTGGCGCGTCGGCGGCGGCGACACCCCGGCCCTGGAGGCCGCCCTGCGGGCGGCACCGCAGGGGCGGGCGCGGGCCGACGCGGCGTTCGAGTTGGGCCTGGAGGCGCTGCTCGCCGGGATGCGCGGCCGTCTCCCCGTCGGCCCGGTCTGAGCGCGGGTCCGCACGGTCCCCTCCCGCCGTCGTGGCGGTGCGGTGTCACCCGACGGAATGGGTGAGCATCACGGGGACACGCGCGCGAAACAGTCGTGGGGCATGCTGTTCGCGCTCGGATCCGTGCACCACGGCCATGCCGGAGTGTCGCTCGGACCCGAGCCGGGTGTACACGCCGGCCTCTTCCGCGATCCGCGGCGAGCTGGCTGGCTGTCGCGTGTGAGGCGCGGCACACCCGCCGGCTGAGGACAGGCCGCCACGGCGGCGCGAGGAGGGAGGACCGCATGGCGGTCGAACAGGGCACCGGGCACAGGCCCGAGGCCGACCTGCGGGCCAAGGGGCTGGCGGGCAACTCGGTGGGCCTGTTGGCCAGCGTGGTGCTCGGCGTCTCGAGCATCGCGCCGGTGTACGCGCTGACGGCCACCCTCGGACCCACGGTGACCGAGGTCGGCCTGCAGATGCCGGCGATCTTCCTGGCCGGCTTCCTGCCGATGCTGCTGGTCGCCTACGCCTACCGGGAGCTCAACCGGGTGGCGCCGGACTGCGGGACGTCGTTCACCTGGACCACCAAGGCGTTCAACCCCTACGTCGGCTGGCTGTGCGGCTGGGGCGCGCTGCTGGCCACGGTGATCGTGCTGTCCAACCTCGCCGGCGTGGCGGTGTCCTTCTTCTACCTGCTGCTCGGCGAGATCACCGGCTCGGAGTCGCTGGCGACGCTCGGCGACAACACGGTGGTCAACGCCCTCACCTGTGTGGCGTTCGTGGCCATCGCGACCTGGATCACCTACCGCGGCGTGGAGGCCACCAAGCGCGTGCAGTACGTGCTGGTCGGCTTCCAGATGATCGTGCTCGCGCTGTTCGCCGTCCTGGCGCTGGCCAGGTCCGGCTCCGCCCCGGGGGCCATCTCCTTCGACATCTCCTGGCTGGACCCGACGGCGATTCCCAGCTTCAGCGCCTTCACCGCCGGGCTGTCCCTGTCGCTGTTCATCTACTGGGGCTGGGACACCTGCCTGACGGTCAACGAGGAGACCTCCGGGAGCGCCCGCACGCCGGGCCGGGCCGCCCTGCTGACCATGCTCGTGATCATCGTGACGTACGTGGGCGTGGCGATCGTCGTGCAGATGTACGCCGGTGTCGGCAGCGAGGGCACCGGCCTGGGCAACCCCGAGACCGAGGACAACGTCTTCGCCGCGCTGGCCGGCCCGGTCATGGGTCCGGGCCTGGCGTTCCTGCTGTTCCTCGCCGTCGTCGCGAGCTCGGCGTCGTCCCTGCAGACGACGTTCCTGCCGACCACCCGGACCATGCTGGCGATGGGCACCTACGGGGCCCTGCCGAAGCGGCTGGCGGAGGTGCACCCGCGCTTCAAGGCGCCGTCGACCGCCACCCTGGTCGCCGGGGCCGCCACGGCGGTGTTCTACGTGGGCATGACGATCATCAGCGAGAACGTGCTCATCGACACCATCTACGCGCTGGGCCTGATGATCTGCTTCTACTACGGCCTGACCGCCTACGCCTGCGTCTGGTACTTCCGGCACGAGCTGCGCCGCAGCGCCCGCGACCTGGTGTTCAAGGGCGTGCTGCCGCTGCTGGGCGCGCTGATGCTGACCGCGGTGTTCGTGCAGACGGCGGTCGACACCCTCGACCCCGCCTACGGCAGCGGCTCCTCGGTGTTCGGCGTC
The DNA here is from genome assembly GCA_035639575.1 of Geodermatophilus sp. Classification (GTDB taxonomy): domain Bacteria; phylum Actinomycetota; class Actinomycetes; order Mycobacteriales; family Geodermatophilaceae; genus Geodermatophilus. Next base: position 4,703 of record DASQXT010000210.1, on the reverse strand, counting down.
GGCAGCGTCTTCGTCGTCGGGATCGGGCTGCTGCTGCTCGGCGCGGTCCTCATGTTCATCTGGCGGGCGCGGCACCCGGAGTTCTTCCGCGGCGAGACCCTGAAGGTCGACACCCCGTCGCTCGTCTTCGACGAGTGACGCCGGACCGGCCCGAGTGACGACGCGGCCCGCCTCCCCGAGGGGAGGCGGGCCGCGTCGTTCGTGCAGGAGGGGTCAGCGCTCGCCGGCGCCGACCACCTCGGGCAGCTGCCGGGGCTGCGGCCGGTCGGCGGGCCGCTCCAGCGCGGCACCCTCGACGTCGAGGGTGGGCAGCCAGCGCAGCCAGCGCGGCAGCCACCACGCCCGGTCGCCGAGCAGGGCCAGCGCCGCGGGGACCAGCACCATGCGGACGACGAAGGCGTCGAAGGCGATGCCGGCGGCCAGCGCGAAGGCGATCGACTTGATGGTCGCGTCCCCGGAGGGCACGAAGCCGGCGAACACCGAGAACATGATCAGCGCGGCCGCGACGACGACCGGGGCGGCCTGGCGGAACCCGGTGCGGACGGCCTCCAGCGGCGCGACGCCGTGGCTGTGCGCCTCGTGCATCCGGGACACCAGGAAGATCTGGTAGTCCATCGCCAGCCCGAACAGGATGCCGATGACCAGGATCGGCGTGAGGCTGATCAGCGGGCCGGTGCCCTCCAGGTTGACCAGGTCGGCCAGCCAGCCCCACTGGAACACCGCGACGGTGGCGCCGAGCGCCGCCCCGACGGTGAGCACGAAGCCGAGGACGCCGACCAGCGGCACCAGCAGCGAGCGGAAGACCAGCACGAGCAGCACCAGGGCCAGGCCCACCACCAGCGCCAGGTAGACCGGCAGGGCGGCGTCCAGGCTGGTGGCGACGTCCACGCTGACCGCGGTGGCGCCGGTGACCGAGGCCTGCGCGCCGTCGGTGTCGGCCAGCAGGTCGCGCAGGTCGGTGACGAGCTGCTCGGTGGCCTGGTCGGTCGGGCCGGACTGCGGGATCACGCTGACCAGCGCGGCGGTGCCGTCGGGGCTGGGCACCGGCGGGGTCACGATCGCGACGTCGTCCAGCCCGGGGATCTCGCCGGCGGCCGTGGTCGCCGCCCGCACCGCGCCGTCGCCCTCGAACAGCACGGTGAGCGGGCCGTTGATGCCGGCCCCGAAGCCGTCGGCGAGCAGCTGCTCGGCCCGGGCCTGGGTGCTGCCCTCCGGCGGGGTCTGCACCAGCGTGGTCTGCATCGAGAAGAACGGGACGGCGACGGTGCCCAGCGCGAGGACCGTCAGCAGCAGGGCGACCACGCGGTGCCGGGTGACCGCGGTGACCCAGCCGGCGAGGAAGCCCTGGCTCGCCGCGTGGTTCGTCGGCGCGGCGCCGCGCTGCCGCCTCGGCAGCGCGCGCAGTCCGAGGAAGCCCAGCGCGGCGGGGACCAGGGTGAGCGCGACGAGGACGGCGACGACGATCGTCGCGGCCGCGGCGAGGCCCATCTGGGTGAGGAACGGGATGCCGGCGACGAACAGGCCGGTGAGCGCGATGACGACGGTGAGCCCGGCGGTGACGACCGCGGAGCCCGCGGTGCCGACGGCCGTGGCGACCGCGGTGGCGACGTCGGCACCGCGCCGCAGCTCCTGCCGGAACCGGCTGACGATGAACAGCGCGTAGTCGATGCCGACGGCCAGGCCGAGCATCGCGGCCAGGATCGGGGTGGTCGACGACAGGTCGGTGAAGCCGGTGGCGACGGTGATGCCGAGGACGCCGATGCCGACGCCGACGAGCGCGGTCAGCAGGTTCAGGCCGGCGACGACCAGCGAGCCGTAGGTGACGGCGAGGACGACGAGCGCGACGACGACACCGATCACCTCGGCGGGGCCGCCGACGTGCGGCGGTGCCTGGATCGCCTGGCCGGTGACCTCGACGGTGAGCGCGCCGTCCCCGGCGTCCTCGACGGCCGCGGTCAGCGCGTCCTGCTGCGCGGGGGTGACCTCACCGACCGGCGCCTCGTAGGTGACGGTGCTGTAGCCGGTGGTCTGCTCGGGGTTGACCGAGGGAGCGGCCGGGTCGAGCGGGTTGCTGGCCGAGGCGACCCCCGGGAGCTCGCCCAGCTCGGCGACCAGCGCGCCGACGGCCGCGGCGCTCTGCGGAGTGGTGAGCGTCTGGCCCTCGGGAGCGACGACCACGACCTGCGCGGTCGCACCGCCCGCCGCGCCGAACTCCTCGCTGATGCGCTCCAGTGCGGTGGTCGACTCCTGGCCGGGGATGGCGAAGCTGTCCGACGTCTCACCCGCCAGGGTGCCCGCCCCCACGCCTCCGCCGACGAGCACGAGCAGCCACACGAGGACGACGGCCACGCGGTGCCGGTGCGAGAACGCACCGAGCCGGGACAACAGAACAGCCATGCGAGATCAGGCCTCCACCTGGTCGGGGTGAGCGGGAGCGGCGTCCGGACGGCGGTGGCCGAGCGCGTCGAAGCAGGTGGCGACGATGTGCTGCCGCCACGCGGTGGTCCGGTCCTGGGCGTGCGCGGCCAGGGTCAGGACGGCCAGCGCGGCGAGCGCGCCGATGACCCGGACCAGGCGCGGTGCGTCGGTGGTCTCGGGGTCGACGCCGAAGGCGGACAGCACCGGGCCGGTCACGGCCGGGTGCGGCTCGGCGTCGAGGTCGGTCACCGGCGCGAGCATCAGCGCGACCAGCCCGGGGTGGGCCAGTGCGACGTCGACCAGCACCTCCAGCACGTGCCGGTCGCGCCCCGGACCGGGGGGCAGGTCGCCCACCTCGTCGAGCACCCGCCGGCCCAGCGTGCCGGCCTGGGCGAGCACCGCCTCGTGCAGCGCGTCCTTGCTCGGGTAGTGGTGCAGAAGCCCCGTCTTGGACAGGCCGACGGCGTCCGCGACGTCCTGCACCGAGGTCTTGGCGAACCCGCGCCGGGCGAAGAGGGCAGCGGCCCGGTCGAGGATGCCCTCGTCGACCTGCTGCCGGAACGGTCGTGTCACAGGAGGACGGTACGTGCTCACCGACCATTCCGGTCGGTTGACAGACCAAACTGGTCGGTATGCTTGGTCACACCCCGACGGGTGCGGCTCAGCCGGTGCGGGTCAGCGACGGGACCAGGGCGGGCAGCGACTCGTAGCCGCGCAGGACGACCGTGCGACGCCGGCGTCCCGGACCGGCGGAGGCGAGGTCGGGGAACCGCTGGAACAGCGCCCGCAGCGCCACCTCCCCCTCCATCCGGGCCAGCGCGGCGCCGAGGCAGTAGTGGATGCCGCTGGAGAAGGCGACGTGGTCGCGGGCGTTGGCGCGGGTGACGTCGAAGACGTGCGGGTCGGCGAACACCCGCGGGTCCCGGTTGGCCCCGGCCAGCAGGCACAGCACCAGCTCGCCCTCGGCGATCGGCACCCCGTGCACCGTGGTGTCGCGCTTGGCCCGCCGTCCGGTCCGCTGCACCGGGGACTCGACGCGCAGGACCTCGTCCACGGCGTTGGGCCACAGCGACGGGTCCTCGCCCAGCAGCCGCCGCTGGTCGGGGTGGGCGAACAGCAGCGCGGCACCGTTGGCGACGAGGTTGACCGTCGTCTCGAACCCGGCGCCGAAGACGAGGGCGGCCGTGGACAGCAGCTCGTGCTCGGAGAGGCCGTTGCCGTCGTCGTCGGCGGTGCCCACCAGCGTGGAGAGCAGGTCCTCGCCGGGGGAGCGGCGCAGCTGCCGCAGGTGCCCGCGGAACCAGGCGTCGAGCTCGCCGAGGTTGCGCTCGACGCTGCGGTGGGTGCGCAGGTCCACCCCCATGTCCAGGCTCGGGGTGGCGCCGTCCCCCCACGCCAGGAACTGCTCGCGCATCGCCACGGGGACGCCGAGCACCTCGGAGATCACCGTGACCGGCAGCAGGCTCGCGTAGCGGGCGACGAGGTCCACCCGGCCGTCGTGCGCGGCGGCCTCCCGCTCGAGGTCGTCGAGCAGCTCGGAGGCGATCGCCTCGGTGCGGTCGCGCAGCCGGGCGACGGCGCGGGCGCTGAAGGCCCGGGTGACCAGCCGGCGGTAGCGGGTGTGCTCCGGCGGATCGACGGCGAGCATCGACGGGGCGTCGATCGGGCCGACGCTCGGCCGCGGGCCGGCCAGCCGCAGCGCCGCGGCCAGCACGGGTGGCAGGCCCTCGGTGCGGGAGCCGCCGATCTGCCCGAAGTCGTCGCTGCGCAGGACGTCGGTGCAGACGTCGTGGTGGACGCTGACCCGCGCGAAGGCCCCGCCGGTCAGGGGAGCCGCGGTTCGCAGCCGCTCGTAGTGGGCGTAGGGGTCCTCGCGGACGCCGGGGTCGACGAGCACCTCGGCGTCCGGGTTGCCCGCCCGCGCGCGGGCCCGGATCGCCAGCCGCATCGCCCCGTGGGTCGCCGCCCAGCGGACCGTACCGCGCACCACCACGTGTCGCCTCCCCGTCCCGGTCAGGTCCTCATCCTGCGTGACGCGGTTCACGCCGCGCAGTCCGGACCGCACCGCTCCCCCCGCCACCCTGGTGCAGACTGCACCGCCGGGGCGCGGTGGACACGCCGCCGAGGTCCGCGCGCGGCTGCCATGGGCTTTCGCGTCACCGGGGGTGGTCTGGGAGGCTCGACGCGCCGTCCCGACCCTGGAGGGGTGCTGTGTTCACCAAGGTGCTGGTCGCGAACCGAGGCGAGATCGCGGTGCGGGCGTTCCGCGCGGCCTACGAACTGGG
>DASQXT010000209.1:0-4132 GCA_035639575.1 Geodermatophilus sp. | reverse complement strand
AGGGGGCCGCTGACGAAGCCACTCCGGGTGCGTCAGCTCTCTTCGAACAGGTCGCGGGAGACGACGCCGGTGTCGGGGTTGTCGGTGAACAGCCCGTCGATGCCGGTCGCCCAGAACGCCAGCTGCTCGTCGATCGCCCGGCCGTAGTCGCCGGGCTCCTCGCCGGGGTCGCGCAGCTCGGCGGGGAGGAACTCGTTCTCGTTGCGGAAGGTGTACGGGTGCACGAGCAGGTCCGCGGCGTGCGCGTCGGCCACGAAGGACGTCGGCTCGCCGAGGGTGCCGTCGGCCTCCCGCGGGATGATCTGGGACTTGTCCGGGCCGACGCCGTCGGCGTACTCCCCGATGTCGGCCAGCCCCTCGGCCGTGGACAGGTCGGCGTAGGTGCGCGGGTCACCGGCGGCCACCAGGTCGGCCGGCGCGCCGGTCGCCGACAGCAGCTGCACCAGGGGGACGTCGACCACCCCGTCGAGTTCGCGCAGGTTGGCCGTCTCGAACGACTGCACGAACACCGGCGCACCGCGGTGGTCCAGGCCGGCCTCGTCGAGGTCCTCGACCAGCGGCTCCTCGAGCGAGAGGCCGATGGAGTCGAAGTAGGTCGGGTGCTTGGTCTCGATGTAGACGCCGACCTCGCGGCCCAGCTCCCGGGACAGCTCCTCGCGCAGCTCGAGCACCTCGTCGAGGGTGGGCACCTGGTAGAGGCCGTCGTAGAGGGTGTTCTCCTCCCGGACGTCGGGCAGCCGCTCCACCGCGCGCAGCGAGCGCAGCTCGGCCAGCGTGAAGTCCTCGGTGAACCAGCCGGTCAGCTCGACGCCGTCGATCACCTTGGTGGTGCGCCGGTCGGCGAACTCGGGGTGCTCGGCGACGTCCGTCGTCCCGGAGATCTCGTTCTCGTGGCGGGTGACCAGCACGCCGTCGCGGGTGCTCACGACGTCGGGCTCGATGTAGTCCGCGCCCATGCGGGCTCCCAGCTCGTAGGAGGCCAGCGTGTGCTCGGGCCGGTAGCCCGCCGCGCCGCGGTGCCCGATGACGAGCAGCTCGTCGGCGTCGTCCGCGGTCTCCCGCTGCGGTGGGGCGGCGGTGGCCGGTCCGGTCAGCAGCAGCGGGACGGCGATCACGGACGCGGCCAGCAGCGCGGTCCGGCGGTGGGCAGCTCGCACGGTTGTCTCCCCCAGGCTCGCGACGGCGCCCCTCGCCGTCGGCCCGGACGATCCCAGCCCGGCCACGTGACCGCGACGGGAGCGCTCGCACGAACAGGAGGTGAACCCCCGCGGGGAACGCTCAGCCCTGCCACACCTCGGTGACCTCCGCCGCCACGGCGGCGGCCTGCGCCCGGCCGGCCCGCGCGGAGCCGGCGCGGGCGGCGGGGTCGAGGACGTTGCGGCCGATCGCGCGGCGGCTGGCGGCGTCCGGGGAGACGACGGCGACCCGCGCCACCATCCCGGTGACCTGCGCGTCGACGCTGGCCATCGGTCCGAGGCCGCGCGGGATGGGCGCGAGCACGACGACCCGGTCGGAGCCCTCGGCGAGGTCGGCGTTGGCCGCCGAGCGCATGCCGCCGTCGACGTAGCGGCGGCCGTCGATGGTGACCGGCGGGTACACGCCGGGGACGGCGCAGCTGGCCGCCACGGCCTGCAACAGCGGGACACCGGAGGTGCGGTCGAGGACGCGGAACTCCCCGGTCTCCGCGTCGACGGCGGTGATGCGCAGGTCGCGGTCGGGCCACTGCGTGCTGACCAGGCGGGAGCCGATCACCTGGAGCCGCTCCTGCTCGGTCGGGGTCAGGCCGGCCCGCTCGGTGGCCAGCGCCAGCGCGCCGACCCGGCGGCGGAACCCGACGTCGTCCCCGCGGCTGCGCAGCGCCGCCAGGCCGTAGCGGAGCAGCGCGGAGCGGGTCATCCGGGCGGCCCGCTCGCCGGTGGGCGGCTCGAGCTGACGGGCGAACAGCGTCTCCAGGTCGGCACCGCCGGTGAGCTGCGCGCCGACCACGGAGCCGGCCGAGGTGCCCACCACGAGGTCGGCGCCGGTGAGGTCGAGGCCCGCCTCGGCCAGACCGGCGAGGACGCCGATCTCCCAGGCGATGCCGGTGATGCCGCCGCCGCCGAGGACGAGGGCCCTGCGCTGGTCGCTCATCCCGTCATCCTCACCCACCGTCGGCTCTCGACACGGGTAGTGACGTACGCCACGCTGTGGGCCTCCGGAGAGGGAAGGACCCGCATGACCGCCACGCAGGACGCACCGACCCCGACCGCGCACAGCTGGCCGCCCGGCCTGCCGCGGTCGCTGGACTACCCCGCGGTCCCGGTCGGCTCGGTCCTGCGGGCGGCGGTGCGCCGCTGGGGCGACCGCACGGCGTTCGTCGACCACGACGTCCCGCTGACCTACACCGAGCTGGGCGCCCGGGCGCACGCCGTCGCCAACTGGCTGGCCGACCACGGGGTCGGGCGCGGCGACGTCGTCGCGGTGCACATCCCGAACTGCCGCCAGTACCCGGCGGTCTACTACGGGGTGCTGCTGGCCGGGGCGACCTTCTCCCCCACCAACCCGCTGCTGCCGGCCGCCGACCTCGCCGCGCAGCTGACCGACGCCGGCGCGCGCGTGCTGGTCACCTGGGACCAGGTGCTGCCGCTCGTGCGGACGGCGCTGGCGGCCACGCCCGTGCAGGCCGTCGTCGTCACCGGGGAGGCGCACACCCTCGACCTCGGCGCCCGCCTGGAGCTGGAGCCCGGCGACGTCGACCTCGCCGACCTGCTCGCCGGCGACCCCACCGACCGGCACCTCGACGCCGACGTGGACCCGGCCGCGGACCTGGCGCACCTGGCCTACACCGGCGGCACCACGGGGGTGAGCAAGGGCGTCGAGCTGCCGCACCGCGCCGTCGTCACCAACGTGCTGCAGTCGGCCTGCTGGTCGTCGGGGTCGGTGCCCGACCTGGACGAGGCGGGCGATGTGACCCTGCGGCAGGTGCTCGGGCGGGACGAGTACCCGACGGCGCTGGGCGAGGGGCGGCTGATCAACCTCACGCCGTGGTTCCACGCCATGGGCGCGATCGGCTACCTCAACGGCATGGTGATGGCCGGGACGACGACGGTGATCCACATGCGCTTCGACCCGGTGCGCTACGTCGAGGACGCCGCCCGGTACGCGGTGACCTCGATCGGCGGGGCGCCGCCGGTGTTCGTGGCGCTGCTGCAGGTGCCGGGTTTCCTGGAGGCCGACTGGTCCGGCGTCCGCGGGGTCTCCTCCGGAGCCGCGCCGCTGCCCGTGACGCTCATCGAGCGGCTGCAGCAGGTGCTGCCCAACGCCGTCATCGGCGAGGGGTACGGGCTCACCGAGGTGACGATGCAGGCCACCGGCAACCCGGTGTACCGGTCGGGCACCCGCAAGCCCGGCACGGTGGGCGTGCCGATCTTCGACACCGAGATCAGCATCCAGCCGCTCGGCGGCGGGGCCCCGCTGCCGCCCGGCGAGCGCGGCGAGGTGTGCATCCGCGGCCCGCAGGTGATGCGCGGCTACGCGCACCGGCCGGAGGCGACCGCCGAGGCGATCGACCCCGACGGCTGGTTCCACACCGGGGACGTCGGCGTCCTCGACGAGGACGGCTACCTGGCGATCGTCGACCGCACCAAGGACATGCTGCTCTACAAGGGCTACAACGTCTTCCCGCGCGAGCTGGAGGAGGTGCTGTTCGGCGTGCCCGGGGTGGCCGGGGCGGCGGTGGTGGGCCGGCCGGACGAGGAGGCCGGGGAGCTGCCGGTGGCCTACGTGGTCCGCAAGGCCGACGACGCCGGCGCCGCGCTGACCGCCGAGTCGGTGATGGCCGCGGTCAACGACAGGGTGACGCCGTACAAGCGGTTGCGCGACGTCGTCTTCATCGACGCGATCCCGGTGTCGGCGGCCGGCAAGGTGCTCAAGCGCGAACTGGCCGCCCGCGAACGGGCGGCCAGCTCGTCGGCGTAGGACTCAGCGGAGGCGGATCTCCAGGTGGGCGAGCCGGACACCGATGTGCCGGGCGCCGTTCGGGGCCTCCTCGCTCACCACCCGGACGATAGTGAGCGGCTGCGGACAGTGCGCGCAGCCGCACCCGGTCGGGTGAGGACCCGCCCGGTGGCGCGCCCCGCGAGGGCGTCAGGCG
>DASQXT010000208.1:0-8541 GCA_035639575.1 Geodermatophilus sp. | reverse complement strand
GGCACCGACCAGGGGTGCCAGGACCAGGAGGCCGACGGCGAGCAGGGTGGCAACGGGGCGCCGCCACCGTGAGCCCCGCGCGGATCGAGCCCTTGCGACCATGCTGGCCTCCACCGGGACGGTTGGCGGCGAGCATGGTGCAGCGCTCAGGAGACGGTCAAGGACGTCATCTCCCTCCTGACCAGCGATCTCCGGCCGAGGCCGTCCGGAGTCAGGAGCGTCCACCGTCCCGTGTGGTGCCCGGCCGGCCCGCGCAGGCTGTCCAGCGGTGACGACGGCGTCCGCTCAGCGCGGCCGCGAGTAGTAGAGGACGGCGTTGCCGCCCGGGAGGCTGCGCAGGTCGTCCAGCTGGAACGGGGTGGGCGCGAACCGCGTGCCGAAGGCCGTCCGGCCCGCCCCGGCGACGACCGGGTAGAGCTTGACGACCAGCCGGTCGATCTCGTCGAGGAGTTCACCCGCCAGCTGCCCGCCACCGGCGAGGTAGACGTCGAGCCCGGTGTCCTCCTGCTTGAGCGCGCGCACGGCTCCGACCGGGTCGTCGCGGACGACGGTGACGTCCGGGTCGGTCGACTCGAGCGTGCGGGACACCACGACCTGACGCAGGTGGGCGTAGGGGCTGGTGATGCCGGCCCGGAGCGCGGGGTCGTAGGTGCGCCGGCCCATCACGACGGTGTCGAAGCGCCGGTTGGGTGCCGTGTCGATGCCCAGTCCTCGACGGACGTGGGTGGGCAGCGCGTCGCCGAACTCGGTCGCCATCCACTCCGCGTAGGGCTCGGACACCGGGTAGAAGTCGACCTGGTCGTCGGGGCCGGCGATGAAGCCGTCGAGGGACACCCCGATGTAGTAGACGAGCTCCCGCACGCCGTCTCCTCCCACGGGACCGAGGGCGACGCGCGGGCGAGGTGCCGGTGACGCCGTCGGCCTCGACGTTCGCGGCCGTGTCCAGGGTGGCGCCACCGCCTCCGCCTGTACAGGTCGGTCCGGTGGTCGGGCACCGTCGATCGCCCGCCCGGAGCGCGCCCCGCGGGGCTGTCCGGCATGCCGCGACCCGAGGACAGTGGGCCGCGCGGCGATGCCGCAGGGGCGTCGCCGCACCGTCCGGAGAGGAGTGCTGACATGTACGCCCGATCCACCACCATCCGCGGCAACCCGCAGCGCGTCGCCGACGGCATCTCCTACATGGGCAACGAGGTGCTGCCCGTGATGCGGCAGATGGACGGCTTCGTCGGCCTCTCGATGCTGGTCGACCGCGAGGTCGGCCGCTGCATCCTGACCTCCGCCTGGGAGGACCGGGGAGCGATGCGCTCCAGCGCCGACCGGGTGCACCCGATGCGCGTGCAGATGGTCGGGGTGTTCGGCGGCGAGCCCGAGGTCCAGGAGTGGGAGATCGCCGTCCTGCACCGGGCGCACGAGACCCACGAGGGCAGCTGGGCCCGCCTGACCTGGACCCGCGGCGATCCCGCGGAGGGTGACCGGATGCTGGAGCGCTACCGGTCGGACCTGATGCCGCGGATCGAGCAGATGCAGGGCTTCTGCAGCCTCAGCCTGCTCGTCGACCGCGACAGCGGCCTGTCCGTCGGCACCGTCTGCTTCGACGACCGCAGCGCGCTCGAGGCCTCGCGCGAGCCGGCCCGTCAGCTCCGCGAGGAGGCCGCCCGGACGATGAACCGGGAGATGGTCGACATCGCCGAGATGGAGCTCGTCCTCGCCCACCTGCGGGTACCCGAGACCGTCTGAGGCCGCGACCCAGCGCGCGAGGAGGGGGGCACCCTCAGCCGTCGGCGTCGACCGCAGCACGGTCGACGCCGAGGCCGGCGAGCGCGCATCGAGGCAGCCCGCGCGGGCGAGGCCGGCAAGGGCTTCGCCAGCGTCGCGGAGGTGGCCGGCGGCGCGGCCACCGTCTCGACGACCGTGGGCGGCCTGGCCTCCGTGGCGGATGCGGCACACGGCGAGGCGGCCAGCACGCGGCAGGCCTCCGACGAGCTGGCCTCGCTCGCGAAGGAGCTGCGCGCGCTGGTGGGGCAGTTCACCGTCCGACCGGCGTCCGGCCCGGCCGAGCGGTCCGGCGCGGCGACGCCGGGGTCAGCCGGCGCAGGCCAGCCGGGCGGCGTCGCCGGAGCCGACGACCACGGTGACCCGCTCGACGTCAGCGACCCGCGCGGTTCCGGTCAGGCCCAGTGCGTCGGCGAGCGCCGTCGCCACCTCGGCCCGACCCTTCGGGTACAGGACGCCGGAGGTGGTGTCCTGCGAGGTGGTGACGGCGCCGACCGTGCCCCCCGCCTCCGCCACCCGGGCGCCGACGGCGGTCGACACCGATGGGTCCGCGGCGCCGTCGCGGATGTCGACCGTGCCGAGCGATGCCACCGCCGGGGTCGTGCACCCGGACGTCGCGGTCGGCGGGGTCGTCGACGGTGGCGGTGTCGTCGGCGACGGCGGGCTGGTGGTCGGCGTCGGGGTGGTGGTCGGTGGCGTCGTCGTGACCGGTGGGGTCGTCGGCGGTGGCGGTGGGGTCGTCGGTGTCGACGTCGGCGGTGGCGGTGTCGTCGTCGGCGGGGCCGTGGTCGGTGGCGTGGTGGTCGGCGGGGCCGTGGTCGGTGGCGTGGTGGTCGGCGGCGCCGTCGTCGGCGATGGGGTCGTGGTCGGCGGTGTCGACGGCGGGGTGGTGGTCGGTGTCGGCGTCGTCGTGACCGGTGGGGTCGTCGACGGCGGGGAGGTGACCGTCGGCGACGTCGGTGGGGCGGTGACCGTCGGTGGGGAGGTGACCGCCGGCGGCGTCGTGACCGACGGGGACGCCGGCTGCGGACTCGACGACGGCGCGGCGGACGAGGACGACGGGCTCACGGCCGGCTCCACCGCCGGGGGAGGCGCCGGGTTGGCCGGCGGCTCCGACGGCGGGGGCACCGGGTCGGTCGGCACGGTGGGTGCCGGCGTCCCGGCGTACCGGGCGGCGAGGGTCAGGACCGTCGCCACGTAGCTGTCGGAGTGGTTGTAGGCGAGGACGGCGCGTCGCTGCCCGCTGACGGTGGTGAGGTCCCCACCGGCGGCGCACAGGTAGCGCGCGGTCGCGCGAGCGGCGTCCCGGATGTCGAAGGGGTCGCTGTTCCCGTCCCCGTCCCCGTCGCTGGCGTAGCGCGCCCAGGTGGACGGGATGAACTGCATCGGGCCGACGGCGCGGTCGTGGACGGTGTCGCCGTCGAGGCGTCCGCCGTCGGTGTCGCGGATCAGCGCCGTGCCGGTCCCGTCCAGCGGGATCCCGATGATCGGGGGGGTCGAGCGCCCGTCGGTCCGCAGCACCGCCCCGGCGAAGCGGCCGTGGTCGGACTCGACCCGGCCGATGGCTGCGATCAGCGACCAGCTGATGCCGCAGCCTGCGGGCGCCGCCGCGGCCGCGGAGTCGTAGGCCGCCCTGGCGATCGACGGGATCCCGCCGGCGGCCAGTCCTGACGCGGCCGCCGCCGGGCTCACCGCCGGGCTCGACGACGGGGACGACGTCGGCGGCGACGAGGGGGACGCGGGTGAGGCGGGGGTGTCCGGAGTGGCGTTCGGGGTGGCGGGGGGACTGCCGGCCGACTGGGTGGACGTCTCGACGCCGGCCGGTGGCGGGGCGTGCTGGGTGCTCGCGGCGGGCCGGCCGGCGTGAACCACCTGCGAGCCCGCCACCAGGGTGGCGGCGGCGACCACCACGGCCGCGCCCTGCCACCGGCCGGACCCGTGCCGGTGCCTCCGCCGGGGCCTGGACTCCTGCGACATGTGACCGTCCCCCACGACCTGACCGCTGCTGGCGCGGGACAGTCTTCCCCGCTTTCCTGTGTGTCGCGCCCGCCAATCCAGGGGGTGGGGCGACGTCCGGCCCGCTCGCCCGGCCGGACGGCGAGTCGCGGACGACGCGCCGGGAGAGCGGACCGGGCGGTGCCGTACGCCCCTTGCCGTCGTCGGGGACGGTCCCTACCGTGCCCCCGACGGGCCGCCGGGACGACGGTTCTGACCTCGTGCAGGACATCCTGATCCCCGAGGCGTGAGGAGCCCCCGATGAACCCCCTCGTGGTGCGCAGCGCGATCGTCGCGGCCCTGGGCGGTCTGCTGTTCGGCTTCGACACCGCCGTCATCTCGGGCACCACCAAGGACCTCGAACGGGTCTACGACATCGGTGGGTTCATGCTCGGGTTCACCGTGGCGACCGCCCTCATCGGCACGATCGTGGGCGCGCTCGTCGCCGGGAGACCGGTCGACCGCTACGGCCGCAAGAAGGTGCTGTTCGCGATCGGCGTCCTCTACTTCGTCGGCGCCCTGGGCAGCGGCCTGGTGACCAACCTCTGGCTGTTCATGGCCTTCCGCTTCCTCGGCGGCATCGGCGTGGGCGTGGCCTCGGTCGTCGCGCCCATCTACACCGCCGAGGTCGCCCCGCCGCGGTACCGAGGCCGACTGGTCGGGCTGGTGCAGTTCAACATCGTGCTCGGCATCCTGCTCGCGTACCTGTCGAACTTCATCCTCGCCAGCACGCTGTCCAGCAACATCGCCTGGCGCTGGATGTTCATGGTCATGGCCTTCCCGGCGGTGGTCTTCTTCCTGCTGCTGTTCACCACGCCGGAGACGCCGCGCTGGCTGTACATGGTGGGACGCCGGGCGGAGGCCATCGAGACGATCCACCGGCTCACGAACTCCCGGGACGAGGCGGAGTTCGAGATCCGGGAGATCGAGCAGACGCTGGCGACGGATGCCGAGGCGGCCCGCGCGCCGTTCTTCGTGCGGCAGAACCGCAAGGTGATCCTGCTGGCGGTGGCGATCGCCGCGTTCAACCAGCTGTCCGGGATCAACGCGATCCTCTACTACGCGAACGACATCTTCCGGATGGCCGGTGCCGGCAACAACTCCGCGGCCCTGCAGAGCGTCGTCGTCGGGCTGGTCAACCTGGTCACGACGATGGCGGCGCTGACGGTCATCGACAAGATCGGCCGCCGGCGGCTGATGCTCATCGGCTCCATCGGCTACCTGGTGAGCCTGGGCGCGCTGGCGGTGGTGTTCACCGTGTACAACGGGCAGTTCACGGGTGCTGCCAGCGTGATGGTGCTGGCGGCCCTCGTGGTCTTCATCGCCGCGCACGCCTTCGGGCAGGGCTCGGTGATCTGGGTGTTCATCTCCGAGATCTTCCCCAACCGGATCCGGGCCCGCGGCCAGTCGCTGGGCAGCCTCACGCACTGGGTGTTCGCGGCGGTCGTGTCCTGGACCTTCCCCGGTGTCGCCGCGGCGCTCGGCGGCGGTGCGGCGTTCGGGCTCTTCTTCGTCTGCATGGTGGGTCAGCTGATCTGGGTGCTGAGGGTGATGCCCGAGACGAAGAACGTGCCGCTGGAGGAGATGGAGGAGAACCTCGGCATCCAGCTCAGCGCCGAGGACGTCGCCGCCGCACGCTCGGGGCCGAGGGGCCACTGACCGCCCGGCGCGCGTCCGCGCTCTCCACCCCTCGGGGTGACATCTGTGTTGCACGACTGGAGCCCTGCCCCCTCGGTGCCGACCGTCCTGGCAACCGATGGAAGGAGCCGTCATGCGGAACATGGCGTGCAGGGCCGTGGCCCAGGCCTCGCTGGTGGCGACGACGGCCTCGCTGGACGACGAGCAGGCGTGGCCGTTGCTGCTGGTCGCCGGCTGGCTGACCACCGCGGCTGACCTGGTGCAGCAGGCCGACGCCCTGGAGGCCGTGCTCGTCTGAGGCCCCGGTTGCGGGGACGGGAACGCACCTCGGTGACCATGGGGTCGTGCACGACCTCCCGGCCCCCACGCCCGGTCCATGAGGGACGTCCCCGCCGCTGCCCGTCGTCTCGACGCGGCGCTCGAGTGGGCGCCGACCGGGCGGCGTGCGGTCCCGGTGCTCGTGGTGCTGGTCGTCGTCGCCAACCTCGTCGGCGTCGGCACCGTCGCGCTGCTGCTGCTCGGCCTGTCCGCCGGTGCGCACGACCCCGCCGGTGGGCGCCCCGTCATCGTGCTGACCGCGCTGGCCTACCTCGCCGTCGCGCTGCCGGTCGGCGTCCTGGTCGGGCTGCGCTGGCAACGGCCGACCGCGGCCTGGCTCAGTGCCGGCCGCCGTCCCACCCCGGTGGAGGCCGCCCACGCGCTGCGGCTGCCCGTCGACATCGCCCGGGTCGCCGCGGCCACCTGGCTCGGCGGCGCGCTGCTGGTCGGCGCCGTCGGCGCCGTCGTCTCGCCGTTCCCGCTGGTCGGGCTGCGCATCGCCCTGGCCGCGCTGCTCGGCGGCGTGGTGGCCGCCGGCGTCAGCTACCTGCTCGCACTGCGGATGGGTCGCCACGTCACCGCCCGCGCGCTCCAGGCCCACCCACCGACGGGCGCGCTCGGCCTCGGCGTCCGCCCGCGGCTGCTGCTGACCTGGGGGCTGACCAGCGGCGTCCCGCTGCTCGGTCTGGCCCTGCTGTTCCTCGACCCGAGCAACCCCGAGGGGCCCAACGAGGCCGCGGTCGTCTTCCTCACCGTCGCCGCCCTGCTCGTCGGACTGCTCGCCACCCTGCTGACCGGCCGCTCGGTCGGCGCGCCGCTGCGCGACCTGCGTCGCGCGGTGCAGCGGGTCGGCGCGGGGGACCACGACGTGCGCGTGCCGGTCGACGACGCCGGCGAGATCGGGCTGCTGCAGGAGGGCGTGAACAGGATGGTCGCCGGCCTCGCCGAGCGCGAGCGGCTGCGCGACCTGTTCGGGCGCCACGTGGGGACGACGGTCGCCGCGCAGGCCATGGTCACCGGGGTCTCGCTCGGCGGCGAGCTGCGCACGGTCGCCGCGCTCTTCGTCGACATCGCCGGCTCCACCTCGCTGGTGCTGCGCACCGGGCCCGAGCAGATGGTCGGGCTGCTCAACCGCTTCTTCGCCGTGGTCGTCGAGACCGTCGAGAGGGAGGGCGGACTGGTCAACAAGTTCGAGGGGGACGCCGTCCTGTGCGTCTTCGGCGCGCCCGCCGACCACCCCGACCCGGCCGGCGCGGCCCTGCGTGCGGCCCGGCGGATCGCGGCCGCCGTCCGGGCGGCGGGCGAGCTCGACCTCGGTGTCGGTGTGGCCTGCGGTCAGGTGTGGGCCGGACAGGTCGGCGCCGCGAGCCGGCTGGAGTACACGGTCATCGGCGACCCGGTCAACGAGGCCGCCCGGCTCACCGACCTGGCCAAGGACGTCCCGGGGCGGGTGGTGGCCAGTGCGGAGACCGTCCGCGACGCCGGTGCGGGGGAGGAGCGGCACTGGCAACCCGGCGCCGTGGCCGAGCTCCGCGGCCGCCACCGGCCCACGCGGACCTGGGTGCTCCGCACCGGCTGACCCCGAGCGCTGGGCCCTCCTGCCAGGCCGCACGACACAGCGGGGTCCCGACCCGAGCCGGGGGTCGGGGCCTCCCTGCGGGACGGGCCGGGCAGACGCGGACCGACGGCGGCGAACGAGTCAGCCGGCGAGCTGCCCGCCGTGCGGATGGGAGCGCACGACGACGAGCACGTCCTCGGCCTCCAGCGTGCCGATCAGCGGGTCGTCGAAGCGCAGCGTGCGCCCACCCCGGGTCACCGAGAGCACGATGTCGCGCAGCTGCCGCGGCCCCAGGCCCACCTCGCCGGCGGTGACCCGGCGCTGCTGGAGGTCGAGGCCCTGGCCGCCGGTGACGAGGTCCTCGACCGTGGCCACCACCCGTGGGGCGTCCGTGGACAGGCCCAGCAGCCGCCCCGAGGTGGCCGAGGTCGTGATGACCGTGTCCGCGCCCGACTGCCGCAGCAGCGCGGCGTTCTCCTCCTCGCGCACCGACGTCGTGATCGGCACGCTGGGGTTGAGCTGCCGCACGGTCAGCGTGATCAGCACCGACGCGTCGTCCCGGTTGGCGGCGACGATCACGGCGCGGGCGCGCTCGACGTGCGCCCGGCGCAGGACGTCGGTGCGGCCGGCGTCACCGACGATCCCGTGCAGCCCCACCGAGTTGGCCTCGTCGATCGCCCGGGGCTCGGGGTCGACGACGACGATCTGCTCCAGCGGGGTGCCACTGGCCTGTAGGGAACGGATGGCGCTGCGGCCCTTGGTGCCGTAGCCGCACACGATGACGTGCTGGCGCACGCGGGACCTCCAGCGGCGGATGCGGAACTCCTCCCGGGAGCGCGCGGTGAGCGCCTCGAGGGTGGTCCCGATGAGGACGATGAGGAACAGCACGCGCAGCGGCGTGATGACGAGCAGGTTCACCAGACGGGCCTGCTCGGTGACCGGCGTGATGTCGCCGTACCCGGTGGTGGAGAGCGTCACCGTCGCGTAGTAGGCGGCGTCGAGCAGGGTGATCTGACCGAGGTCCTCGAGGTCCCGGTATCCCGCCCGGTCGAGGTAGACCAGCAGCACCGTGACCACGAAGACGACGACGGCGAAGACGATCCGCCGGGCGACCTGGCGGATCGGCGAGACCTCGACGTGCGCGAGCTGCACGCCGGTGTGTTCGGTGCCCCCTTGGATCTCGCTCGCCACCCGCCGGACGATAGTGAGCCCCCACCGTCCCCCCTGCACCGCCACACCCGTCCGAGGGAGCAGGCGGG
>DASQXT010000207.1:0-3044 GCA_035639575.1 Geodermatophilus sp. | reverse complement strand
GAGGACAGCCGTCGGCAGCTGCAGGGGAGTGGTCACGCGGGTCCAGATCCCCTCGACGACGTCCACGCGGGGGAGTCAACCGCACCCAGCTGTGAACGACGTCGAGCGCGGCACCGTCGGCTGCGGCGTGGTGGCTGGTGGTGAGGACGTCGCGGCCTCGGGCCGGCGTGGAGCAACGGTTTCACATGTGCCGTTATGCCCAA
The DNA here is from genome assembly GCA_035639575.1 of Geodermatophilus sp. Classification (GTDB taxonomy): domain Bacteria; phylum Actinomycetota; class Actinomycetes; order Mycobacteriales; family Geodermatophilaceae; genus Geodermatophilus. The sequence continues at coordinate 2,841 of DASQXT010000207.1, read as the reverse complement.
CGGATGCACTCAAGCAACCGCTTGAACCCCCAAGACCACCAGCACCTGGACGACGGGCAGCGGGCCGGGTCACCGGCACCTCGGACGCGCGGCTGCAGGACGGGGGTGAGGACGCGCACCCGGCGTTCGGCGGGGCCATGGGGGAGGACTTCGCGCACTGGGGGACCGATCCGGGTGCCGGCTCCCTGTGGGACCGGGGCCAGACCTGGCAGCTGACCGCCGTGGCTGCCCGAGATAGGTGGAGTGCGGCCGCTGGACACCGTCCCGCGGCCGACAGCAGGACGCGAGCGCTGACGGCGACCGGGTCAAGCCCGCTGACGTGCCGTCAGCGCTCGGCGGTTCCACCAGGCGCCGACTCCGCCGATGAGAGCCAGGGGCTGTGGGCTCCGTTGTCACCGAGACCATCATCCGTTATCCCTAACTTTACGCCAAAATACTGACCTGAAGAGCGAACAGCACGACAACCGCAACCCGGATACCCGGTCGACGTACCACCCCAGGCGGGCGACCATCACCGGCCGTGGACCTCGTCTCGTCGCTGATGGCCTTCGTGCTGGCCGTGGTCCTCATCTCGGTCTCTCTCCGGGGCCGGCGATGGCGCTGGTCGTCTGGCGTGCGGCGCTGCGGGGGACAGGGGGAGCGGTGCCCGTGGTCCTCGGCTTGGAGGCCGACCTCCACGTGTGGGCGCTGCTCGCAGGGGCGGACTTCGCCGCACTGGTGACCGCCTCCGAGGTCGCCTACCTGGTGCTGCGGGTGGCCGGCGCGGCCGTGCTCCTGGGACTCGGGGTCCGGGCCTGGCGGACGGCGGGGGAGCCGGTGCCGTCGCCGGGCGCCCGTCACCGGTAGCCGGCGTTCGGCGAGGGCCTGGTTGGTGCAACTGGCCAATCCGAAGGCCGCCGTCCTCGTGCTCGCGGTCTACCCGCAGTTCGTGCCGGTGGACCGGCCGGTGTTCGCGACGACGGCGCTGCTGGGCCCGCTGCAGGTCGGCCTGGAGACGAGGCCCTACCTGGCACTGGCCGCCGGGGTGGCGCGGGCGGGGTCGTGGTTCCGGCGGCCGCGGATCCGCCGGCGGCTGGAGGCGGTCAGCGGGACCGTGCTCGTCGCCCTCGGGCTGCGGGTGGCGGTCTCGGGTCGCTGAGTCCGATCAGCGCGTGGTGGTCAGGTTGACCGCGTTGCCGTCGGGGTCCCGCACGTGGGCGACGCGCTGGCCCCACGGCATGTCGGTGGCCGGCGTCGGCGCCTGTCCGCCGTGGGGCTCGACCTGGGTCAGGGCGGCGTCGACGTCGGCCACCTCGATGCTGAGCAGCACCCGACCGGCGGCCGCCCCCTCGACCGATCCGTCACCGACGATGCCGAGCTCGGAGTCGCCGATCCGCAGGCCGAGGTAGAACGTCGGGCCGTCGTCCGGCGTCCGGCTGGTCTCCGTCGCGCCGGCGACGCCGGTGTAGAAGCGGGCCAGCCGCTCGAGGTCGTGCGTGACGATCATCGGGGTGACGCTGCTGGGCACGGGGTTCCTCTCGTCGGAGACGTCGGAGGGTGGACCGTCCCGCCCCGGCGAACTCATCGGCGTTTGAACGTCACGTGACGAAAGGGTGAGCGATGGATCAGTGTCGTTGACTTAGTCAGACTTGGTCATATCCTCGGTGCATGGTCACGACCGTCAACGTCCACGAGGCGAAGACCCACCTCTCGCGGCTCCTCGAGGCCGTCGAGGCGGGGGAGGACGTCGTGATCGCCCGAGCCGGCAAGCCGGTCGCCCGGCTGATCCCAGCCGGTGTGCGCACCCAGCCGCGGACCCCTGGGTCGTGGCGCGGCCGCGTGTACATCGCCGACGACTTCGACGAGACGCCCGAAGAGTTGATCGCCGCTTTCCACGGCGACGCCGACTCGTGACCCTGCTGCTGGACACGCACGTCCTGCTGTGGTGGCTGGCCGACGACCCGCGGCTGACACCGGCCATGAGGGAGGCGATCGCCGACCCCTCGACGTCGGTCGTGGTGTCCGCGGCGTCCGCGTGGGAGGCGGCGATCAAGGCCGCGGTCGGGAAGCTGGGAGTGCCCGACGGGCTCCGGGAGGAGCTGGTGCGGCACGGGTTCGACGGACTGCCGGTCACCGTCGAGGACGGCCTGGCAGCCGGTGCTCTGCCGCGACACCACAGCGACCCGTTCGACCGCATGCTCATCGCCCAGGCCGCGCGCCGGCAGTTTGTGCTCCTCACGGCGGACCGTCGCTTCTCCGACTATGACGTGCTGACCCCGTCGTGACCGACTCCGGCGGAGGAGGATCCCCACCGGTTTACTTGACATAATGTGCATTATCGGCGTTGAAGCCGAGCGGCGGGAGGGGCTCCGGACATGTCGGGTTCGACCCGCCTTTGACCAGCCGTAACGCGTGTCCGGCGGTGTCCGGAACGCCTCGACGACGCGCGCGCCGGCACGACGCCCGGCAGCCCGGCGGTTGCGGGACGCCGCGTCCGTTTGTTCGTCCGTTCGTTGGTTGGGCTGCTTTCTCGTCCGTCTCGTGCTGTCGGTCGGTCCCCGACGTCCGGTACGCCGGCCGCTCCATCCGACGGGTCCTGGCGCCCCCTCGACGCCTCAGCTCGGGACCCGTGACGGCCCGGCCCACCCGATCCGCCGGCCTGCACCGCGCCCCGGGCCCCCGCCGTCCCCCTGGCGACCACTTCCCCGGGCCGCCCCCCATCCACCGCTATTTACGTCACTGTGACGGAATGACGGATGGGTCAGCACCGTTCGACGGGCGCACTGCCCGACGGCTGCCTAGGGTCGGACACATGCAACTCCGACGCCCGATCGCCGCTCTGATGACCGCCTTGGCACTGTT
>DASQXT010000206.1:0-5019 GCA_035639575.1 Geodermatophilus sp. | reverse complement strand
ACCACCCGCTGGACTGCCCGGTCTGCGACAAGGGCGGCGAGTGCCCGCTGCAGAACCAGGCGATGAGCAACGGCCGCACCGAGAGCCGGTTCGTCGACGTCAAGCGCACCTACCCCAAGCCGCTGCCCATCAGCAGCGAGGTGCTGCTCGACCGCGAGCGCTGCGTGCTCTGCGCGCGGTGCACCCGGTTCTCCCAGCAGGTCGCCGGCGACCCGTTCATCGAGCTGTTCGAGCGCGGCGCCCTCGAGCAGGTCGCCATCTACGAGGACGAGCCGTTCTCCTCCTACTTCTCGGGCAACACCACGCAGATCTGCCCGGTCGGGGCGCTGACCAGCGCGCAGTACCGCTTCCGCGCCCGGCCGTTCGACCTGCGCAGCGAGCCCAGCGTCTGCGAGCACTGCGCCTCCGGCTGCGCGCAGCGCACCGACTACCGCCGCGGCAAGGTCGTGCGGCGGCTGGCGGGGGAGGACCCTGCCGTCAACGAGGAGTGGAACTGCGACAAGGGCCGCTGGGCCTTCCGCTACGCCACCGCCAACGACCGGTTCACCACGCCGCTGGTCCGGCGGGACGGCGTGCTGCAGCCGGCGTCCTGGCCGGAGGCGTGGGCCGCGGCGGCCGAGGGGCTGCGCGCCGCGCGCGACGCCGGCGGGGTCGGGGTGCTGCCCGGCGGCCGGCTGACCGTCGAGGACGCCTACGCCTACGCCAAGTTCGCCCGCGTGGCGCTGGGCACCAACGACGTCGACGCCCGCGCCCGCGCCCACTCGGCGGAGGAGCTGGCGTTCCTCATGGCGCACGTCGCGGGCACCGGTCCGGCCAACGGCGCGGTGACCTACGACGACCTGACCAAGGCACCCGCGGTGCTGCTCGCCGGCCTCGAGCCGGAGGAGGAGTCGCCGATCGTCTTCCTGCGGCTGCGCCGGGCGGTGCGCAAGAACCGGCTGGCCGTCTACGACCTCGCCCCCTTCGCGACCACCGCCGCCGAGAAGCTGCAGGCCACCGTGCTGGCCACCCGCCCCGGCGCGGAGGCCCGCTCGTTGGCCGCCCTCGCCGAGGGCACCTGGGGCGGCCCGGCGGTCGAGGCGCTGCGGCAGCCCGGCGCGGTCGTGCTCGCCGGCGAGCGCCTGGCCGAGTCCCCGGGCGCGTTCTCCGCGCTGGTCGCGCTGGCCCGCGCCACCGGCGCCCGGGTGGCCTGGGTGCCGCGGCGGGCCGGGGAGCGCGGTGCGGTCGAGGCCGGCGCGCTGCCGACGCTGCTGCCCGGCGGCCGCCCGGTCACCGACGCCGGCGCCCGGGCGCAGGTCGCCGCAGCCTGGGGCGTCCCCGAGCTGCCGGCCACCCCCGGCCGCGACACCACCGGGATCCTCGCCGCCGTCACCCACGGGCAGCTCAAGGGTCTGCTCGTCGGCGGCGTCGACCCGGCCGACCTGCCCGACCCGCGGCTGGCCGAGGCGGCGCTGGCCGACGCCCAGTTCGTCGTGAGCCTGGAGATGCTCCCGAGCGCGGTCACCGAGCACGCCGACGTCGTCCTGCCGGTGGCCGCCGCCTCGGAGAAGGCCGGCGCCTTCCTGGACTGGGAGGGCCGGCTGCGCCCGTTCGACACCACGCTGCACGGCACCGGCCGGCTGCCCGACGGCCGCGTGCTGCAGGGCCTGGCCGACGAGCTGGACGTCGACCTGCGGCTGCCCGCGCCCGAGGCCGCCCGCGCCGAGCTCGCCGCGCTCGGCGTCGTCGCGGAGCGCCCGCACGTCACCGGCCTCGACGTCGTCCCGCCCGGTGACCCGGAGCTTGCCGAGGACCAGGCGGTGCTCGCTTCGTGGCGGCAGCTGCTGGACGTCGGGACGCTGCAGCGCGACGAGCCCGAGCTCGCCGGCACCGCCCGCCCGCCGGTCGCCCGCCTGGGCAAGGACGCCGCCCGCCGGCTGGGCCTGGCCGACGGCGACCGGGTCACCGTCTGCGGCGCGATGGGGGAGGTCAGCCTGCCGGTGCTGGTCACCGAGATGCCCGACCAGGTGGTCTGGCTGCCGATGCGCTCACCGGGCAGCGAGCTGCGCACCCGGTTGGGCACCCCGCCCGGCGGCGTCGTCCGCCTCGCGACCGCATCCTCACCCACCCCGGCCACCGCCGTGCACCCACCCCGCCCCACCACCCCGACGGGAGGTGCGGCGTGAACGTCGCGGTCGCCGCCGACCAGCCGACCCTCGCGGACTTCGGCACCGACGTCTGGTGGATCGTCCTCATCAAGATCGTCGGCGTCTTCGTCGTCCTGGTGCTGCTGACGCTGTTCGCCATCGTCTTCGAGCGCAAGGTCGTCGCGCGGATGCAGCAGCGGATCGGCCCCAACCGGGTCGGCCCCCGCGGCTACCTGCAGAGCCTCGCCGACGGGTTGAAGCTGGCGTTCAAGGAAGACATCATGCCGGCGCTCGCGGACAAGCCGGTTTACTTCCTGGCCCCGGTCATCGCCACCATCCCGGCGTTCCTGGCCTTCTCGGTCATCCCGCTGGGGCCGGTGGTCAGCATCTTCGGCCAGCGGACCCCGCTGCAGCTCACCGACGCCCCCATCGGCGTGCTCGTCGTGCTGGCCTGCTCGGCGATGGGCGTCTACGGCATCGTGCTGGCCGGCTGGGCCTCGGGCTCGACCTACCCGCTGCTGGGCGGGCTGCGCAGCGCCGCGCAGATGGTCAGCTACGAGATCGCGATGGGGCTGTCGATCGTCGCGGTGTTCCTCTACGCCGGCTCGATGTCGACCTCGGAGATCGTCGCCGCGCAGGCCGACGGGAACAGGGTCTCCTTCTTCGGCCTGACGTTCGACGGCCCGGGCTGGTTCGCCGTCCTGCTGCCGGTCTCCTTCGTCATCTACGTCATCGCCGTGGTCGGCGAGACCAACCGGGCGCCGTTCGACCTGCCCGAGGCCGAGAGCGAGCTGGTCGGCGGCTTCCACACCGAGTACTCGTCGCTGAAGTTCGCGCTGTTCTTCCTCGCCGAGTACATCAACATGGTCACCGTCTCGGCGCTGGCGGCGACGCTGTTCCTCGGCGGCTGGCGGGCGCCGTGGCCGATCTCGATCTGGGACGGCGCCAACTCCGGCTGGTGGCCGCTGCTGTGGTTCTTCCTCAAGGTCGTCGCCGCGCTGTTCGTCTTCATCTGGCTGCGCGGCACGCTGCCCCGGCTGCGCTACGACCAGTTCATGCGCTTCGGCTGGAAGGTGCTGGTCCCGACCGCGCTGGTCTGGATCCTCGCCGTGGCCACCATGCGCACCATCGCCCGCGAGGCCGACCTCTCCACCGGGCAGGTGGCGCTGTTCGTCGGTGTCCCGATCGCGCTGCTGGTCATCGCCGTGCTGCTCGTCGCCAGCCGGGCCAGCAACCGGGCCACCCGGATCGCGGCGACCAAGGCCGCGGCCGGCTCGATCCACCCGACCGAGGCCGAGCCGGAGGTGCTGCCCCCTGCCGGGCCGCGCCGCCGTCCGGCCGACCGCACCGCTCCCAGCCGCGCCGAGGGCGGCTTCCCGATCCCGCCGATGGACCTCGCCGTCCCACCGTCGCCCCGGCTGCGCAGCCGCGAGGCCGTCGCCCCCGACGGCGCCGTGGTGGGCACCGGACGGCGCAGCGGCACCGGCACCCAGGAGGACGTCGATGACTGAGCACGGCGACGTGGACCGTCGCTCGCCCGACCCCCACGCGCCCGGGCACGACATGGTGGCGCAGACCAAGCGCGAGCTGGCCCACCGCGGCCGGGACGCCGCACCGGTCAAGCGGTCCAGCTGGCTGCCCGGGCCCGGGCAGGGCTTCGGGGTCACCTTCGCGCAGATCTTCCGCAAGGTGACCACCGAGGAGTACCCCGAGGTGCCCAAGGTGACCAAGCCGCGCTACCACGGGCGGCACGTGCTCAACCGGCACCCCGACGGGCTGGAGAAGTGCGTCGGCTGCGAGCTGTGCGCCTGGGCCTGCCCGGCGGACGCGATCTACGTCGAGGGCGGCGACAACACCGAGGACGCGCGCTACTCGCCCGGCGAGCGGTACGGCCGCGTCTACCAGATCAACTACCTGCGCTGCATCTTCTGCGGCCTGTGCATCGAGGCCTGCCCGACCCGGTCGCTGACCATGAGCAACGACTTCGAGCTGGCCGACGACAACCGGGCCGACCTGATCTACACCAAGGAACAGCTCATGGCCCCGCTGCTGCCCGGCATGGAGGCCCCGCCGCACGCCATGCGGCTGGGGGACGACGAGAAGGACTACTACGTGCGCGAGCCGCACCGGGTCCCGCCGGCCGACCCCGCCACCGGGGCGCGGGTCGACCAGCCCGTCCCCGACGGGGCGGCGGGACGATGAACGACGTCGTCATCGGCACCGGCGAGGCCGTCGTCTTCTGGGTGCTCGGCCCGATCGCCCTGGTCGGCGCGCTGGGCATGGTGCTCTCGCGGAACGCCGTCCACTCGGCGCTGTGGCTGGTCAACACGATGCTGGCGCTGGGCGTCTTCTACGTCGTCCAGGAGGCACCGTTCCTCGGCGCGGTGCAGATCATCGTCTACACCGGCGCGATCATGATCCTGTTCCTGTTCGTGCTCATGCTGGTCGGCCGCGACTCCTCGGACTCGGTCGTGGAGACCCTGCGCGGCCAGCGGGTGGCCGCGATCGCGCTCGGCCTGGGCTTCGCCGGGCTGGTCGGCGCCGGCGTCGCCCGCGCCACCCAGGACCTCCCGGTCACCGGCCTCGCGGGGGTGCAGGGCGGGGACACCAGCAACATCGAGGCGATCGCCGGGCTGCTGTTCACCCGCTACCTGCTGGCGTTCGAGGTGACCAGCGCGCTGCTGATCACCGCCGCCGTCGGCGCGATGGTGCTGGCCCACATCGAGCGCGACGCCGGCACCCGGCCCACCCAGAAGGAGCTCTCGCGGGCCCGCTTCCTCACCGACCGGCCGCAGACGCTGCCCGGGCCCGGTGTCTACGCCCGTGGCAACTCCGTCGCCGCACCCGCGCTGCTGCCCGACGGCCGGCTGGCCGAGGACAGCTTCGCCACCGG
>DASQXT010000205.1:0-3869 GCA_035639575.1 Geodermatophilus sp. | reverse complement strand
GCGGTCAGCATGATGACCGGGTCGTCACCGGCCATGACCGTGGTGTGGATGCGCACCAGCGGGCGCAGGCCGAGCTCGCGGGCCTTCTCCGAGGTGGTGACCAGCAGCGCGGCCGACCCGTCGGAGATCTGGCTGGCGTTGCCGGCGCTGATGACCCCGTCGGCCTTGAACGGGGTCTTCAGCGACCCCAGCGTCTCCAGCGTGCCGCCGGGGCGGATCCCCTCGTCGGCGTTGACCACCGTGCCGTCGGGGGTCGTGACCGGGATGATCTCTTCCTCGAAGGCGCCGTCGGCCTGGGCCTTGGCCGCCTTCTCGTGCGAGGCGAGCGAGTACTCGTCGAGCTGGGTGCGGGAGAAGCCCCAGCGCTCGGCGATCATCTCGGCACCGATGCCCTGGTTGGGGAAGACCCCGCCGTAGCGCTCGAGGTACCGCGGACCCAGCGGTGCGCCGGCCCCGACGGCCTCGGCGCGGGTGGAGCCCATCGGCACCCGGCTCATCGACTCGACGCCGCCGGCGACGACGACGTCGGCCTGCCCGCTGATCACGGTCGCCGCGGCGAAGGCCACCGCCTGCTGCGAGGACCCGCACTGCCGGTCGATCGTGGCGCCCGGCACCGACTCCGGCCAGCCCGCTGCCAGGACGGCGTTGCGGGCGATGTTGAAGGTCTGCTCGCCGACCTGGCTCACACAGCCCCAGAACACGTCCTCGACCACGGCCGGGTCCAGGCCGGCGCGCTCGACCAGCGCGTCCAGCACGATGGCCGACAGGTCCACGGCGTGCACGCCGGACAGCCCACCGCCTCGCTTGCCCACCGGGGTGCGCACCGCGGCGCAGATGACGGCATCTCGCATGACCACTCCTCGTCGACGTGGGCGGCATCACGCCCGCCTGCGCCAGATCGTAGGACGCCAACGCATCGGGGCGGCTGGCCCCGTCCAGAGGCTCGCCGGCCCCCTGCAGGGTCCCGCCGCGAGCCTGCGAGTGGCGGGGAGCAGGGGGTCCTTCTCCGAGGCGTGAGGGGGACGGGGTCCTTCTACTGGGAGGCTGGACGGCGTGGAGTGGTCGCCGCGCACCGGGGAGACGGCGGTCCTGGCGGCAGCAGGCGCCGTCCTGGGCCTGGCCACGGTGGTCCTCGACCCGCTCGGCCGGGTGCTGGTCGGCGCGGCCGCCGTCCTGCTGCTCGCCCTGTCCGCACGCGACCGCCTGCTGCGCCCGCGGCTGGCCGCCGGCCCTGAGGGCGTCGCCGTCCGCCGGCTGGGCGGCACCACCGTGCTGCCGTGGGCCCGGCTGCGGGTGCGGGTGCGTGACACCCGCCGGTGGGGGCTGCGCTCCCGGCTGCTGGAGCTGGACACCGCCGCCGGGCCGGACGACGACGGTGAGCTGGTGCTGCTCGGCCGCCGGGACCTCGGCGCCGACCCCGGCGACGTCGCCCGGGTCCTGCGCGCCCTGGACCCCGCGGCCTAGGAGCCCTGACCGAGGACGACGAGGGTGGGGACGGTCAGCGCGACCACCACGAGCGCCGCCGTGAGCAGCATCAGGCCCAGCACCTGCAGCTCGGTGCGCCGGCGGGCCAGCACGACCAGCCCGGTGGCGACGAAGCCGGCCACCAGGCCGCCCAGGTGCCCCAGCAGGGAGACGCCGGGCAGGAAGCTGATGAGCACGTTGATCGCCAGCAGGGTGAGCAGGCCGCGGAGGTCCTCCCGGCGGGCGAGCATGACCACGGCCAGCCCGCCGAGCAGGCCGTAGATCGCGGCCGAGGCCCCGGCGACCGGGCGCCCCGGCTCACCGAACAGCTGCAGCGCGACCGCCCCGCCGAGCAGCGAGACCAGGTACACGGCGAGGTAGCGCCACCGGCCCAGCTGGCGTTCGAGCTCGGATCCGAAGACGAGCAGCGCGAGCATGTTGAGCACCAGGTGCAGGATCCCGATGTGCAGGAACGCCGCGGTGACCAGCCGCCAGTCCTCGCCCAGGTCGACGAGGACCGGGATCTGCGCCAGCTGCACGAACAGCGGCGAGAACTGGTTGTCCAGCGGGTTGGCACCGGCCAGGCCGGCGGAGACCGCGGTGACCACGAAGACCACCACGTTGAGCGCGATGAGCGTGACCGTGACGGCGCCGAAGCGCCGTCCGGCCCGCTGCAGCAGCGGGGCCTGGCGGGGACGGCGCACGCCGGCGTTGCCGGCCCGCACGTCGTCCGGGCACTGGAAGCCGACCGATGCGGGGGTCATGCACTCCGGGCAGATGGGCCGGCCGCAGCGGGTGCAGGCGATGCGGGTGGGCCGGTCCGGGTGCCGGTAGCAACTGGGTGGCGGAGGCGCCGGCTGCGGCTGGCCGGCGCCCCCGTCGTCCGGGGTGGTGGTCAGCTGCGCTGCACCTCGACCGACTGCAGGACGACGTCCTCCACCGGGCGGTCGCCGCGGCCGGTCTGCACCTTGGCGATGCGGTCGACGACGTCCCGGCTGGCCTGGTCGGCCACCTCGCCGAAGATGGTGTGCTTGCCGGTCAGCCAGGTGGTCGGCGCGACGGTGATGAAGAACTGGGAGCCGTTGGTGCCGGGCCCGGCGTTGGCCATGGCCAGCAGGTAGGGCTTGGTGAAGGCCAGCTCGGGGTGGATCTCGTCGCCGAACTGGTACCCCGGGCCGCCGATGCCCTGACCCAGCGGGTCACCACCCTGGATCATGAACCCGTCGATGATCCGGTGGAAGACGGTGCCGTCGTAGAGGCGGTCGGTGGTCTTCGCGCGGGTCTGCGGGTGGGTCCACTCCCGGCGGCCCTCGGCGAGGTCGGCGAAGTTCGCGACCGTCTTGGGGGCGTGGTCGGGGAACAGGTCGACGGTGATGTCGCCGTGGTTGGTGTGCAGGACGGCGCGGCGTGCAGGAGTCGCTTCAGTCACGACGTCCACTCTCCCACTGGCCGGCTCCCCGCGAGGCACGGGGAGCGGGCGGCGGGCACCGCGGCCGGTGCCGCAGGTCGTGGAGAGGAGGTGGAGACGAAGGGAATCGAACCCCTAACCCCCGCCTTGCAAAATCCACCGAGGGCGCTTGACGGCAGCCATGAGCCTTCGGTGGTCGATCGCCATGGATGTCACGATGAGGGCGCATCTGGGCGGCCACATCCGTCCGCGGGCTTGGGTTGGCCTGGCCGCTGAGACGGCCCGCTCTTCGTACTTTCGGCTGATCCGCCACGGGACACTGCGGCGTCAGATGCGGCCGGTCTCGTGGGCCCACATGGCGACCTCGACACGGTTCCGGGCGCCGAGCTTCCGCATGAGGCTGGCGAGGTGGGCCTTGACGGTGCTCGGGCTGATGTAGAGCTCGCCGGCGATCTCGTCGTTGGTGCGGCCTCGAGCCACAGTCACGAGGACCTCCTCCTCGCGGGCGGTGAGCGGTTCCATCGGCTGCCTCGGTGGTGAGGTCTGTGCGTAGGCGAACGCTGCGAGCAGTCGGACAGTCACGCTGGGTGCGATCAGTGCGTCTCCGTCGGCGGCGGCGTGGATGGCCTGGGTCAGCAGGGTGGGTCCGGCGTCCTTGAGCAGGAACCCGCGGGCGCCGGCTTTGAGCGCCCCGTGGACGTACTCGTCGAGGTCGAAGGTGGTGATGACCACGATCGGCAGGGGGTCGGTGACGTCGGGGCCGGCGAGGCGCCGGGTGGCTTCGATGCCGTCCATCAGCGGCATCCGGATGTCGAACAGGCCGACGTCGGGGCGCAGCTGGAGCGCCAGGCGGACCGCCTCGCGCCCGTCGGCGGCCGCGCCGACCACGTCGATGTCGGGTTGGGCGTCGAGCAGCATCGTCAGCCCGGTGCGCACGATGGCCTGGTCGTCGGCGATGAGGACCCTGATGCTCATCGTGGCGTCCCGGTTCGGGGCA
>DASQXT010000204.1:0-6148 GCA_035639575.1 Geodermatophilus sp. | reverse complement strand
GCCCACCGGCGCGGTGTTGCCGGCGAGCTGCTCGATCACCGGGGTCAGGGTGCTGGCGGCCTGCCCGGGCACGACCTTGGTCAGCGCGGTGGTGAGCTGCTGCGGGTCGGTCAGCAGACCGATGATGGACAGCAGCGCGATGAGCGCCGGGAACAGCGCCAGGGTGCCGTAGTAGGTGAGCGCGGCCGCCCAGTCGGTGAGGTTGTCCTCGCTGAACTCCTTCAGCGTCCGCTTCAACGTGCCGCCGACCGATGGCGTCTTGTCAGCGCCCTGGGGGGCGCTGTCGAGCCGGGTGTCGTTGACCTTGGGGTCGTCCGGGGCGGGGTCACCGGCGGTGTTGCCGGAGAAACGGGTCTCGTTCTTGGCGGTGTTGCTGCCACGTGGACCGGTGGAGCGGGCCATCGTCAGTCCTCCGTCGGATGTGGAGCGATCCGCGTCGGAGTTCCCCGGGTGATCGTGGTCCATGCCCGTCGCCGGTGTGTCGCGACCGCTCCGTGACCTCAGCGGGCGCCGGGCACCGCGACCGTGCCGGTCTCCTCGGCCGCGCCGCGCCGTCCCCGGCCGACCAGGGTCACGGCGGCGACGGCGGCCGCGCTGCACGCCCCGACGAGGGCGACCGCGGTGAACGACCCGGCTCGGGGGAACCCGGTCGCGGCACTCGTACCGGCGGCGAGGACCGCGACGGTGACCGTGCTGCCGACCGCCTGGCCGACCGACCGCGCGATGGAGTTCACCGCGTTGGCCACCCCGGTCTCCTCGGGGCGGACCGCGGAGACCACGAGCGCGGGCAGCGCGGCGTAGGACACGGTGACCCACACCTGGGTGAGCAGCCCGGCGGCGACCACCTGTGCCGGGGTGTCGCGGAGCACCGCGAACAGCAGGAAGCCGGCCAGCCCGCACACCGCGCCCGCGCGCAGCGTGGTCAGCGCGCCGACCCGGGCCACGATCCGCCCGGCGACCGGCCCCAGCAGGACGCCGGCCACCCCACCCGGCAGCAGGTAGACGACCGCGGCCTCGAGCACCGAGGCCCCGAAGCCGTACCCGGCGGCCTCGGGCGGCGTCTGCACGTACTGCAGGACGACGAGGAAGGAGGCGAACAGCCCCACCCCGGTCAGCAGCCCGGCGAGGTTCGGGACGACGACCCGCGGGTCGGCCAGCAGGCCCGGGCGGACCAGCGGCTGGGCCCGCCGCCGCTGCAGCAGCACCCAGCCGGGCAGGACGAGCGCCGCCCCGGCCAGGCAGCCCAGCGTCCCCGGCGACGTCCACCCCCACGCGTTGCCCTGCGAGACCGGCAGCAGCAGGAGCACCAGGCCGGCGGCCAGCACGCCGGCGCCGACCCAGTCGACCCGGCCGGACCCGGCCGCCGGGCGGCGGGGGAGGACGACCGCCGTCAGCACCAGGGTGACCAGGCAGACGACCAGACCGATCCAGAAGGGGCGGTGGTAGTCGCCCCCGTCCCGGGTCAGCACGCCGGCCGCCACCAGGCCCACCACGCCGCCCACCGCGAGCGTGCTGCTCACCACCGACATGGCGACGTCCAGCCGGGCGGCGGGCAGCTCGCGCCGCAGCACGCTGATGGCCAGCGGGAACAGGCCGTACGAGGCGCCCTGCAGGACCCGGGCCACCAGCAGCAGCGGCAGGGAGGAGGTGACCAGCGCCAGCAGGGTGCCGACCGACATGGCCGTGAGGACGCCGAGCGCCACCGGGCGCTCGCCCCAGGTGTCACCGAGACGGCCCAGCACCGGGGTGGCGACGGCGGCAGCGAGCAGGTTGGCCGTCAGCACCCAACCGGCGGCGTTGGCCGAGACCCCGAGCTGCACACCGATGGTCGGCAGCAGCGGGACGACGAGGCTCTGCATGAGCGACAGCGCGGTCGTCCCGAGGGCCAGGACGGCGACCAGCACCACGGGCCGCGGCGCACGCTGCTCGTCGTCGGCACCGCGGGACACCCGGGGATCAGACCACGCCGGGTGTCACCCGGCGCGCCCGGCCGGGTCCGTGTGGTTGGTCACACCCATCAGGGAGAACGCCTGATCCGACGGTTGAGACGGCGATCGGACGGGGTAGTCCTGTCCTGACGACGACGTGCCACGGGGGGCCTTCGACCTCTGCGGCGACTTCTGCGCAAAGGGGTTTGACTGATGGTGCTGTGGCCGGCTGTGACCCTCCTCGGGTTCCTGGTCCTGACCGCACTGGTGATCGGGTTGGGGACGTCCTCGACGGCACGCTACGAGCGCGAGCAGCGCGCCGCGAACGCCGTCCCGGCCCGCCCGGCCACCACCCGGACCGCGACCGGCGAACCGGTGGGTGCCCGCGCCGCCTAGTCGAAGGACCCTCCTGCCCCCCACCGCTCGCAGGCTCGCGGCGGGCCCCTGCAGGAGGGCCGTTCCAGTACGTCACCAGCGCCCCGCGCCTCCTGCTCGGAGTCGTGGGGCGCAGTTGCGTCCCGGGTCGATCAGAGCCAGGCCTCGTCGGTGTCGAGGACGGTGCGGTCCAGCGACTCGAGCAGGTCGAACTGGGCGCGGGTGCGCGGCAGCTCCCAGCGCCAGAAGTAGCGGGCCGCCGCGCGCTTGCCCTCGTGGAAGGCGTCGGAGGAGCCCTCGCACGCCAGCGCCTGCTCCAGCCACAGCCAGCCGACCACCAGGTGGCCGGCGGCCTCCAGGTAGACGCTGGCGTTGGCCAGCGCCAGGTCCGGGTCGCCGGTGCCCCACAGCGTGGCGGTCACCGCGCCCATCCGGGCCACCGCCGCGTCGAGGTCGGCGGCGAAGCCGGCCCACTGCGTCCCCGCCGCGCGCGCCGTGGTCGCGGTGATCGTCTCCGCGAGGAGTCGCAGACCGGCGCCGCCCTGGGCGACCACCTTGCGCCCGAGCAGGTCCAGCGCCTGGATGCCGTTGGTGCCCTCGTGGATCGGGTTGAGCCGGTTGTCCCGGTAGAACTGCTCGACGGGGTAGTCGCGGGTGTAGCCGTAGCCACCGTGCACCTGGATGGCCAGGTCGTCGGCGACCGGGCCCCACTGGGAGGGCCAGGCCTTGGCGATCGGCGTCAGGGTGTCGAGCAGCAGGTGGGCGCGGGCGCGCTCCTCCTCGGTCTCGGCGGTCTGCTCCTCGTCGACCAGCCGGGCGCAGTACAGCCCGAGGGCCAGGCCGCCCTCGGCGTAGGACTTGGCGGCCAGCAGCATCCGGCGCACGTCGGGGTGCTCGATGATCGGCACCCTCGCCGCGGCAGGGTCCTTGGCGCCGGCGGGGCGGCCCTGGGTGCGGGTGCGGGCGTACTGCAGGGCGTGCAGGTACCCGGTGTAGCCGAGCACGGTCGCGCCCATCCCGACGCCGATCCGGGCCTCGTTCATCATGTGGAACATGTAGGTGAGGCCGCGGTGCGGCTCGCCGACCAGGAAGCCGACGGCCCCGGGCCGGCCGCCGGGCGTGTGCACGCCCTCGCCGAAGTTCAGCAGCGTGTTCGTCGTCCCCCGGTAGCCCATCTTGTGGTTCAGACCGGCCAGGACGACGTCGTTGCGCTCACCGAGGGTCCCGTCCTCGCCGACGAGGAACTTCGGGACGATGAACAGCGAGATGCCCTTCACCCCGGGCGGGCCACCGGGGATCTTGGCCAGCACCAGGTGGACGATGTTCTCGGTCAGCTCGTGGTCGCCGCCGGAGATCCACATCTTGTTGCCGGTCAGCCGGTACGTGCCGTCGTCCTGCGGCACCGCCTTCGTGGTGATGTCGGCCAGCGAGGAGCCGGCCTGCGGCTCCGACAGCGCCATCGTGCCGAACCAGCGGCCCTCGATCTCCGGACGCACGTAGGTGTCGATCTGCTCCTGGCTGCCGTGCGCGAGCAGCAGCCGGGCGTTGCCCATGGTGAGGAACGGGTAGGCCGACGTCCCGACGTTGGCCGCCTTGAACCAGGCGAAGACCGCCTGGCCGACGACGTGCGGCAGCTGCATGCCGCCGTACTCCTCGTCGAACTCGCCGGCCATCAGCCCGGCCTCGACGAAGACGTCGAGGGCCTGCTTCACCTCGGGGATCAGCACGGCCCTGCCGTCGACCATGCGCGGCTCGTTCTCGTCGGCCTTCCGGTTGTGCGGCGCGAAGTGCTCGGTGGCGATCTGCTCGGCCAGGTCGAGCACCGCGTCGAAGGTCTCCCGGGAGTGCTCGGCGTAGCGCGGGCGCTTCACCAGGTCCTCGACGCCCAGCCACTCGTGGAGCAGGAAGTCCAGGTCGCGGCGGGACAGGATCAACGACGAGCGCACGACGCCTCCGCAGCGGTTCGGCAGGGACCCGGGTTCCGTCCGCCCGGTACGGCCACAGTAGGACGCCGCGGGGACGGCGGGCCGCGGGCCCGCGGGAGGCGACCTGGGTCCCCGGACGCCGCCGTGGTCGACCGCCGCAGGGGGCGGAACGGACGGTCCCGGTCCGGACGGTTGGCCCCGTCGGGGTCCTGGGTAGCCCGCGTCCTCCGGACGTCGATGCCCCAGGAGGACGCGTCATGGCCGTGCCCAGGTTGCTCGACTCCCTGCGGGGAGCCGCCACGCAGGCAGGAGGGGCGCTGCTCGGCCGCCTCCAGCACGTGCGGCTGCCCGGCCTGGGGCAGTCCTCGGTCCCCGAGGACCCCGAGACCGCCGCCCACCGCTGGCGCGCGGTCACCGTGCTGTGCTCGCCGGAGCAGGTCGGCACCGGTGCCGACCTCCCCGCGCCGCTGGCCGCGCTCGGCGACCGCGTCGAGCTGCGCATCACACCCGCGCCCGGCGACCGCGGCACCGAGCTCGCCGCGCGCTACCGCGACCGGCCGTCGGACGCCGACCTGCGCGCCCTGCGCGCCGCGCTGCGGGAGACCAAGCAGCTGATCGAGGTGGGCGAGGTGCTGCGGGTGGACCCCGCGCCGCACGGCGTCCGCACGCCGACGCCGCAGGGCGCGGCGCTGGAGGGTGCGACGGCTCGCGCCGGGGGAGAGGGAGTGCTGTGAGCGGCTGTGTGATCGTGCCGGCTCCGCCGGCCGGGAGCGAACGGGGAGCGCTGAGCGGACAGGGAGTGAGCATCGGAGCGAGCTCTGCGAGCGAGGAGCGGAGCGACTGCGGGAGCGAAAGGAGGGCATCGTGAGGGCCGCGACCTGGACCGGGGTCAACGAGGTCTCGGTGGAGACCGTCCCGGACCCGCAGATCCTCAACGACCACGACGTCATCCTGCGGGTGCGGCGGACCACCACCTGCGGCTCGGACCTGCACCTGCTCGGCGGCTACATCCCGTTCATGCGGGCCGGCGACGTGCTCGGCCACGAGTTCATGGGCGAGGTCGTCGAGGTTGGCAGAGGCGTGCGGGACCGGAGGGTGGGCGACCGCGTGGTCGTCAACTCCTTCATCGCGTGCGGCAACTGCTGGTACTGCAAGCAGGAGCTCTACAGCCTCTGCGACAACGGCAACCCGAACCCGGGGATCACCGAGTCGCTGTGGGGGCAGAGCCCGGGCGGCTGCTTCGGCTACTCGCACGCGATGGGCGGCTGGGCCGGCAGCCACGCGGAGTACATCCGGGTCCCCTACGCCGACGTCGGCGCGTTCGTCGTCCCCGAGGGGGTGAGCGACGAGCGGGCGCTGTTCGCCTCCGACGCCGTCTCCACCGGCTGGATGGGCGCCGACCTGGCCGGCACCAGGCCGGGGGACGTCGTCGCCGTCTGGGGCGCCGGCGGGGTCGGCCAGATGGCGGCCCGGGCCGCGATGCTGCTGGGCGCCGAGCGGGTGTACGTCATCGACCGGCTGCCCGAGCGGCTGGCCCAGGTCCGCGAGCACGTCGGCGCCGAGACGATCGACTACTCGCGCACCGACGTCCCGGCCGAGTTGCGCGAGGTCACCGGCGGCCGCGGGCCCGACGTCTGCATCGAGGCCGTCGGCATGGAGGCGCACAGCTCCGGCATCCAGGGCGCCTACGACCAGGTCAAGCAGCAGTTGCGGCTGCAGACCGACCGGCCCTCGGCCGTCCGGGAGGCGATCCTGGCCTGCCGCAAGGGCGGCAGCGTTTTCGTGCTCGGCGTCTTCGCGCTGATGGTGGACAAGTTCCCGCTCGGCGCGATGATGAACAAGGGCCTGACCGTGCGCGGCGCCCAGGTGCACGGGCAGCGCTACATGCCGCGGATCCTCGAGCACATGGCCCGCGGCGAG
>DASQXT010000203.1:0-5565 GCA_035639575.1 Geodermatophilus sp. | reverse complement strand
CGCTGGACGACGTCGCCAGCCGCGACGTGCTCGCCGAGCCCACGTCGCTGGACACCTTCGTCCGGCTCGCCGCGGCGCGGAGGCCGTCGTGAGCGCCGGGGGAGTGCAGCGGGTCGCGGTCGTCGGCACGGGCGTCATCGGCGCCAGCTGGGCCGCGCACTTCCTCGCGCACGGCCTCGACGTCACCGCGACCGACCCCGGACCGGGCGCGGAGGAGCGGCTGCGCGCCGACGTCGCCGCCCACTGGCCGGTGCTGGAGCGGCTCGGCCTGGCCGAGGGCGCCTCGACCGACCGGCTGACCTTCACCGCGGACGCCGCCGCGGCCGTGGCCGACGCCGACTTCGTGCAGGAGAACGGCCCGGAGCGCGAGGACGTCAAGCACGCCCTGTTCGCCGTGCTGGACGCCGCCGCCCGGCCCGGCGTCGTCCTCGCCAGCAGCTCCTCGGGCCTGCTGCCCAGCGCCATCGCGCGGGGCTGCCCGCAGCACCCGGAGCGGGTGGTGATCGGCCACCCGTTCAACCCGCCGCACCTCATCCCGCTGGTCGAGGTGGTGCCGGGGGAGCGCACCTCCGCGGAGGCCGTCGAGGCGGCGATGGCGTTCTACGCCGCCGTCGGCAAGCGGCCCATCCGGCTGCGCCAGGAGCTGCCCGGCCACGTCGCCAACCGGCTGCAGGCCGCGCTGTGGCAGGAGGCCTACTCGCTCGTCGAGCGCGGCGTGGCGACCGTCAGCGACATCGACACCGCGATCTCGCAGGGCCCCGGCCTGCGCTGGGCCGTCCTCGGGCCGTTCCTCAACCAGCACCTCTCCGGCGGTCCCGGCGGCATCGCGCACGTGCTCGAGCACCTCGGCCCGCCGACCGAGCGCTGGTGGCGCGACCTCGGCCGGGTCACCCTCACCCCGGAGCTGGTGCAGCAGCTGGTGACCGGGGTCGACGAGGAGCTCGCCGACACCGACGAGGCCGACCTGGTCGCCCGTCGCGACGCCGTGCTGGACGCCCTGCTCGCCGCCAAGGCCGACAACGGCCTGACCTGACCGGGAGGACCCCGTGACCGCCACCCTGGACCCCGCTGCGCTGGACGCCATCGACGTGCACGTGCACGTCGAGCAGGACGCGCACGGCTGCTTCTCGCTCGACCAGGAGCTGATGGACGCCTCGGCGAAGTACTTCCGCGCCGACCAGGACCGCACCCCGACCGTCGCGTCGATCGCCGAGCACTACCGCGCCCGCCGCACGGCCGCCGTGGTGTTCACCGTCGACGCGCCCGCCGGCACCGGGCACCCGGCGCTGTCCAGCGAGGAGATCGCCGAGCAGGCCGCCGAGCACCCCGACGTGCTCATCCCGTTCGGCTCGGTCGACCCGCACGCCGGCAAGGCCGCCGTCACCCGCGCCCGGCGGCTGGTGACCGAGCACGGGGTGCGGGGGTTCAAGTTCCACCCCAGCCTGCAGGCGTTCGAGCCCAACGACGTCCGCTTCTACCCGCTCTACGCGGCCCTGGAGGAGCTCGGCGTCCCGGCGCTGTTCCACACCGGGCAGACCGGCATCGGCGCCGGGCTGCCCGGCGGGCGGGGGATCAAGCTGCGCTACTCCGACCCGATGCTGCTCGACGACGTCGCCGCCGACTTCCCGGGCCTGACCGTCGTGCTGGCCCACCCCTCGGTGCCGTGGCAGGACGAGGCCATCTCGATCGCCACCCACAAGGCCAACGTCTACATCGACCTGTCCGGGTGGTCGCCGAAGTACTTCCCGCCGCAGCTGGTGCGGGCCGCCAACACCCTGCTCAAGCGGAAGGTGCTGTTCGGCTCGGACTTCCCGGTCATCACCCCGGACCGGTGGCGAGCCGACTTCGACGCCCTCGAGATCAGGGACGACGTCCGCCCGCTGATCCTCAAGGAGAACGCCGTCCGGGTGCTCGGCCTCGCCGGCTGAACCGGAGGCTCCCGGCGCGCCCCCGGCCGAATCCGCCTTCCGCCACACGGAAGTGCCGTACACCCGCGGCGGTGTCCTGCGTCACTCTTCCCTGCACAGGTCGCCGACGGGCGACCCCCCACCTCGGGAGGAGCGGACGATGGCGGCAGGGAGCCACGAGAGCGACACCGCGGGCAGGGGGCAGCTGGTCGACGCCGGCCGCGGCGGCCGGCCGGCCGCGCCCTACCGGGCCCTGTGGGCGGTGCTGCTGCTCGGCTGGGTGGTCAGCTACGCGGACCGGACGGTCACCGGCCCGGTCATCGCCTGGATGATCCAGAACCAGGCGGGCTTCATCGGGGACGCGTCCAACCCGGCGACGGTGGGCGGTCTGGTCGGCTCGATGTTCTTCCTGGGCTACATGCTCACCCAGTACCCGGGTGGGCGGCTCGGCGACCGCTTCGGGCACCGGGAGATGATCATCGTCTCGCTGCTGGCGGCCGCGGTCCTGACCGTCGTCTCGGGCCTCATGACCGGGTTGGTCGCCTTCGTCGCCGCCCGCGTGCTCACCGGGCTCGGCGAGGGCGTCTTCTACTCCAACGACCGGACCCTGATCATGACGCACACCCCGGAGGCGAAGCGCACGCTCGGCCTGGGCATCGTGATCACCGGCCTGTCCATCGGCCTCACCGTGGGCATCATCCTCACGCCGATCCTCATCGGCTGGGGCGCCTCCCTGGGCATGGGTGACGGCGCCTGGCGGATGCCGTTCTTCGTCTTCGCGGCCTGCACCTTCGTCGTCGTCTCGGTGGCGTTCGGCTTCTTCCGGTCCAAGCTCGGCGGCGCGCTGAGGCTGGGCCCGCCGTTCCTGCGGCTGCTCGCCTTCTCGGCGCCGACCTTCGTCGTCATCGTCGCGCTGTTCCTGGTGGCCGAGTCGTTCGGCTGGCCGGAGTGGCTGACCGCCACCATCGCCACGGTCATCGCGGTGGTCTACATCGCGATCGTCGTGCGCGGCGTCCAGCGCTCCGGCCGCGGCGCCGCGCTGCTCAACCGGAACATGTGGCTGATCTACCTCGCCTACATCGCCATCCTGTGGAACCTGTGGTTCTTCAGCTTCTGGTCGGTGCAGATCGTGCGCGAGGCGGCGCAGAGCAGCCTCCTGGCCGCGGCGCTGACCGCGGCGTTCAACGCCGGTGCCGGGATCCTCGGCTTCCCCGTCGGCGGCTGGCTCGCCGACCGCGCCGTCCGCCGCGGCCGCGGCCGCAAGCCGCTCGCCCTGGCCTGCACCGCCGTCTACTCGGTGCTCGCGCTGCTGTTCGGCTGGAGTATCTCCGGCGGGGAGGGCGACCAGCTGCCCTCGCTGGCGCTCCTGGGCCTGCTGCTGTTCAGCTCCGGCGTGTTCTTCAACGCGCTCCAGCCGATCGTGCAGGGCATGACCGGCGACATGGTGCCCGCGAGTGAGCGGGGCTCGGCCTTCGGGATGCTCAACCTCGTCTCCGAGATCGGCGCCGTGCTCAGCCCGGTGGTCAGCGGGATCCTCCGGGACGCGACCGGCAGCTGGGCTCCCGGGGTCTACGTCGCCGCCGGGATCATGATCGTCTCCTTCTTCCTCTACGCGATGGTCCGGGAGTCCCCGGCCCACCACGAGGACCCCGTCCCCGCCTGACCGTCCCCCCGACCCGTCCACCAGAGACCTCCGAAGGGACCCCGACATGACCGGACCCGGCTCGACCTCCCCCGCCTCCATCGGCCGCCCCACCGGGCACGCCTCGTTCCGCTCGTTCCCGCTCAACGCCTGGTACGCGGCGGCGTGGGACCACGAGGTGGGGCGCAACCTGCTGGCCAAGACGGTCGCCAACCGGCCGATCGTCCTCTACCGGACCGCGGGCGGCCGCCCGGTCGCCCTGGCCGACGCCTGCTGGCACCGGCTGGCGCCGCTGTCGATGGGCAAGCTGCGCGGCGACGACGAGCTCATGTGCGGCTACCACGGCATCTGCTACGACCCCGACGGCCGGGCCACCTTCATGCCGGCGCAGGAGACGATCAACCCCAGCGCCTCGGTGCACTCCTTCCCGGTCGTGGAGCGGCACCGCTACGTGTGGGTCTGGCCGGGCGACCCGGCGCTGGCCGACCCGGACCTGGTGCCCGACCTGTACTGGAACGAGCACCCCGACTGGGCCGGTGACGGCAAGACGATCCACGTCAACTGCAGCTACCAGCTCATCGTCGACAACCTCATGGACCTCACGCACGAGCAGTTCGTGCACGGGTCGAGCATCGGCCACGACGCGCTGTCGGAGTCGGAGTTCAACGTGACCCACACCGAGCAGACGGTGACGGTGACCAAGTGGATGCTCGGCATCGACCCGCCGCCGTTCTGGAAGCGCAACCTGCAGGACCGCTTCCCCGACTACGACGGGCCGGTCGACCGCTGGCAGATCATCCGCTACACCGCCCCGTCGACGGTCGCGATCGACGTCGGCGTGGCCAAGGCCGGGACGGGCGCACCCGAGGGCGACCGCAGCCAGGGGGTCACCGGCACGGTGATCAACACGATGACGCCGGAGACCGACAACACCTGCAACTACCTGTGGGCGTTCGCCCGCGACTGGTGCCTGGACAAGCAGGTGATCACCACCCGGCTGCGCGAGGGCGTGTCCAACGTCTTCTTCGAGGACGAGCTGATGCTCGAGGCCCAGCAGCGGGGGATCGAGGCCAACCCCGACTACGACTTCTACAACCTCAACATCGACGCGGGCAGCATGTGGACCCGCCGGATCGTGCAGCGCATGATCGACACCGAGCTCGGCTCGGACACCGGCGCGGTGAGCGACGCCGCCGGGCACGCCGCCGCCGCGATGGCCGAGGTCACCGCCGCGGCCAACGCCGAGGTGCCGGCCGACGGCGGCGCCGGTCAGGCGGCCGAGGTGGCCGGTGGCGTGGCCCGTCACCGGGAGCAGCCGACGGCCGGCCTCATGGGCCGCGGCCTGTAGCCGGAGCGAGCGACATGGCAGCCACGAGCGCCAAGCGGTGGGGGCGGGCGCGGGTGATCGACGTCCGCGAGGTCGCCCAGCACGTCCGGCGGGTCGTGCTGGAGCCCGAGCGGCTCGACGTGCCCGCGCCGCCCGGCAGCCACATCGACATCGGGGTCTACGTCAACGGCCGCGCCGACGTCCGCTCGTACTCCGTCGTGGGGATGGGCGGGTACGGCACCGAGCTGGTGCTCGGGGTGCAGCTGGCCCGGCAGAGCCGGGGCGGCTCGGCGTTCATGCACGCCCTGCGTCGGGGGCAGGAGGTGTCGATCACCCAGCCGCTGCAGAACTTCCCGCTCAACTACGGCAAGCCCGGGTACGTCCTGGCCGCCGGGGGGATCGGCGTCACCGCCCTGGTGGCCATGGGCAAGGCCCTCAAGGCCCGCGGCGCGGACTACCGCTTCGTCTACGGCGCTCGGTCGCGAGACCTCATGGCGTTCCTCGACGAGCTCGTCACCGAGCACGGCGATCGCCTCGACCTGCGGATCGACGACGAGGGCGGTTCCCTCGACGTCGCCGAGCTCGTCGCCGGCGTCCCCGACGGCGGGGAGCTGTACGTCTGCGGGCCCACCCCCATGCTCGACGCGATCAAGGCCGCCTGGGCCCGGGCCGGACGGCGTCCGGCCGAC
>DASQXT010000202.1:0-4460 GCA_035639575.1 Geodermatophilus sp. | reverse complement strand
GTACTGCCGCTCCCACGCCTCGCGGGCCTCGTCGTAGCCCTCGAGCCACTCGCCGGTCTCCGGGTCGAAGCCCTCGGGGTAGATGTAGTTGCCCTGCTCGTCGTATGACGCGGCCATGCCGTAGGCGGCCGGGTCGAAGGTCTCGTCCTCGCCGAACGCGCCCTCGTTGGCCTGCTTGAGCGACAGCGAGATCCGGCGCCGCTCGAGGTCGATGTCGATGACCTTGACCAGGATCTCGTCGCCGACCTGCACGACCTGCTCGGGGATCTCCACGTGCCGCTCGGCCAGCTCGGAGATGTGCACCAGGCCCTCGATGCCCTCGTCGACGCGGACGAACGCGCCGAACGGCACCAGCTTGGTGACCTTGCCGGGCACGACCTGGCCGATCTGGTGCGTGCGGGCGAACTGGCGCCACGGGTCCTCCTGCGTCGCCTTCAGCGACAGGGAGACCCGCTCGCGGTCGAGGTCGACGTCGAGCACCTCGACGGTGACCTCCTGGCCCACCTCGACCACCTCGGACGGGTGGTCGATGTGCTTCCAGGACAGCTCGGAGACGTGCACCAGACCGTCGACGCCGCCGAGATCGACGAACGCACCGAAGTTGACGATCGACGAGACGACACCGGTGCGCACCTGGCCCTTGGCGAGCTTGTTGAGGAACTCGCTGCGGACCTCGGACTGGGTCTGCTCCAGCCACTGCCGGCGGGAGAGGACGACGTTGTTGCGGTTCTTGTCGAGCTCGATGATCTTGGCCTCGAGCTCGCGGCCCACGTAGGGCTGCAGGTCGCGGACGCGACGCATCTCGACCAGCGAGGCAGGGAGGAACCCGCGCAGGCCGATGTCGAGGATGAGACCACCCTTGACGACCTCGATGACGGTGCCGGTGACGACCTCGTCGGCTTCCTTCTTCGCCTCGATCGTGCCCCACGCACGCTCGTACTGGGCGCGCTTCTTGGACAGGATCAGGCGGCCTTCCTTGTCCTCCTTCTGGAGGACGAGGGCTTCCACCTCGTCGCCGACGCTGACGACCTCGTTGGGGTCGACGTCGTGCTTGATGGACAGCTCACGCGAGGGGATGACGCCCTCGGTCTTGTAGCCGATGTCCAGCAGCACCTCGTCCCGGTCGACCTTGACGATGACGCCTTCGACGATGTCGCCGTCGTTGAAGTACTTGATCGTCTGGTCGATGGCCGCGAGGAAGTCCTCGGCGGTGCCGATGTCGTTGACGGCGACCTGGGGGGTGCTGTTAGGACGGACCTGGGTGGAGGTCATGTGGTCGAGTGCTCCGGACGGGGGGTGCGTAGGGACAGAACGACCCGCGGCCGGGTGACCGCGGGGAGCGGGGAGAGCCGGCGCGCGCCGATCCCCTGGTGGGTTCAGCACTGACAGACCTCTGGCGCATTCCCCATGGTACGGAGCCGGGGAGCACCCGGTCCACCTGGGTGCGACGCCTCCCCCGGGCCCCCCGGCGTGTCACGATCGGCGTGTCATGGACAGCCCGACCGCACCTCCGCCCGCCCTCCCCCTCGCCGACGACGGCTACCCCGCGCCGAGCGGTGTCGCGCGGCGCCCGGCGGGGACGGCGGAGTCGGCCCGGGCCAACCGGCAGTGGTGGGACGCCGCGGCGCCGGCCTACCTCGCCGAGCACGGCAGCGACCTCGGCGACGTCGACTTCCTGTGGTGCCCCGAGGGGCTGCGCGAGTCCGAGGCGCACCTGCTGGGGGACGTCGCCGGCCGCCGGGTGGTCGAGGTCGGCTGCGGCTCCGCGCCGTGTGCGCGCTGGCTGCGCCGCGAGGGGGCGGACGTCGTCGCGCTGGACCTGTCCGGCGGGATGCTGGCCCGGGCCGCCGAGCTGAACCGGGTCACCGGCATCGACGTCCCGCTGCTGCAGGCCGACGTGGGGGCGCTGCCGCTGGCGACCGGGAGCGTGGACCTGGCCTGCTCGGCGTTCGGCGGGCTGCCGTTCGTCGCCGACGTCGAGGGGGCGCTCGCCGAGGTGGCGCGGGTGCTGCGGCCCGGGGGGCGGTTCGTCGCGTCGGTGAACCACCCGTTCCGCTGGCCGCTGCCGGACTCCCCCGACCCCGAGGACCTGCGGGTCGTCTCCTCCTACTTCGACCGGACGCCGTACGTGGAGACCGACGAGGACGGCCGCACCGTGTACGTCGAGCACCACCGCACGGTCGGCGACTGGGTGCGCGCCGTCGTGGGCGCGGGGCTCGTCCTGGAGGACCTGGTCGAGCCGGAGTGGACGCCGGGCCGCACGCAGGAGTGGGGCCAGTGGTCCCCGGCCCGCGGGGCGCTGGTCCCCGGCACCCTCGTGCTGGTCTGCCGCACGCCCGGCTGATCAGCCGCCGGGCACCAGCACGACCCGGCGTCCGCCGCTCGCCGTGCGGTCCCAGCCCTCGGCCGCCCGGGACAGCGGCAGGACGTCGTGGTCGACCGCCAGCTGCCCGGCGGCGGCGCAGGCCAGCACGGCGGTGAGCGCGGTGGACCGCTGCTCCCCGGTGAGCGCGTTGTTGGTGGAGCCGAGCACCGCGGCGCTGCGGCTGCGCAGGGTGGCCGAGGAGAACTCCGCGGTGTCACCCGAGGCCCCGCCGAGGTTGACCAGCCGGCCGCCCGCCGCGAGCACCCGGGACGCGGCCGTCGCCGCGACGCCGAACACGGGGTCGACCACGACGTCGGCGCTCCCGCCGGTGGCCTCCGCCAGCCGCGCCGCCAGCCCGTCGACGTCCCCGCCGAGGAGGACGACCTCGTCGGCGCCGGCCCGCGCGGCCCGCTCGGCGGACGCCCCCGGCCGGCACACCGCGACCACCCGTGCTGCGCCCAGCGCCCGGGCCGCGCCGACGGCGGCCTGCCCGACGGCTCCCCCGGCGCCGAGCACCACGACCCGCTCCCCCGGCCGCAGCTGTCCCCGCCAGGTCAGCGCCATCCAGGCGGCCACCCCCGACAGGCCGATCGCGGCCACCGCCGGGTCGGGGAGCTCGGCGTCGAGCGGGACGACGTCCTCGTCGGGGACGGCGCAGCGCTCGGCCTGGCTGCCGTCGCCGGGCGCCATGCCGGCGGAGGTGGCGAACCAGATGCGGCGACCGGCCGGGTGGACGGCGGATGCCTCCACCACGCCGACGCCCTGCACCCCGGGGACGTAGGGCACGGCCGGGCGCCCGAGGTACGACGTCCCCGAGGCGCACAGCAGGTCCAGGGGGACCACCGGCGCGGCCGTCACCCGGACCAGGGTCCGCCCGGTGGCGGGGACGGGGTCCGGGTGCGGGCGGTACGTCGGAGGTTCGCCCAGGGTGTGCAGGACGGCGGCGTACGAGTGGCCCCGCTGCAGGGACCCGCCGTGAGCTTGCGAGGGGCGGGGGGCAGTGGGGTCCTTCATCAGGTCGCGATGTCGGGATAGGGCAGGGAGATGTGCTGCATCGCCCTGCCGTAGGCCTTCTGGTACTCCAGCGGGCCGTGGTCGCGCTCGAACATCGCGATGAACAGCGTGAGCGTCAGGAACGGGTGCGCGCCCATCTGGAACAGCGCCACGTGGTCGTGCTCACGCAGGGCACGCCGCTCGTCCTCGGTGAACGACAGCCAGGTGGACCGCTCGGCGTCGACGCAGTTGAGGACCCTGTTGGCCATCTCGGCCTCCCACCACGCCACCGTGCCCGCCGGGTCCTCGCGGTAGCGCTCGACCAGCTCGGGGTCGCGGTCGACGGTGTAGAGGAACTTGTCCAGCAGGTAGCGACTCACGCCGGGGCTCCGTTCGGGTACCAGGTGAAGTAGGCCTCCATGGTGTGGAACAGGTCGAGGGTGTCGACGTGGTCGGCCTTCCGCCCCTCGCCGGCCACACCCATCATCAGCATGAAGTCCATGAAGCCGTGGGTGGCGTTGCCCGGCTGGTGCAGGGAGTCGAGCGACACCTCGGCCAGGCAGCCCTCGATGTCGCCAGACGCGATCCACTCCACGGCCTTGCGGTCGAACTCCGGGTCGGGGCCGTGCTCGCCGAACTGGCGCGGCCCGCCCAGCTCCAGCGACAGGTGTCCGGTGCCGATGACGGCGACCCGCTGGTCGCTCTCCCAGGACTCGACCATCTCGCGGATGGCCCGGCCCAACTGCACGAAGCGCTTCGGCTGCGGCAGCGGCGGGGCGAAGATGTTGGTGTAGACCGGCACGATCGGCAGGTCGGCCTGCGGGCGCAGCGTGATGATCGGGCACGTGATGCTGTGGTCGATCCGCAGCTCGTTGCTGAACGCCAGGTCGAACCCG
Organism: Geodermatophilus sp.; assembly: GCA_035639575.1. Taxonomy (GTDB): domain Bacteria; phylum Actinomycetota; class Actinomycetes; order Mycobacteriales; family Geodermatophilaceae; genus Geodermatophilus. The sequence continues at coordinate 206 of DASQXT010000202.1, read as the reverse complement.
CGGTCCAGGCCGTCGCGCAGCAGGTGGGCGGCGAGCTCCTCCTCGCCCCGCAGCAGCATGCGGGGCAGCCCGAACTCGCGCTCCTCGTTGTAGAAGTTCGCGTCGAAGAACGGCGCCTTGCCCACCAGGAACTGCGGCATGTTGTCCAGCCACAGCTGGTGGAAGTGGTCGCTGCCGACCATCACCAGGACGTCGGGCTCGGCGAC
>DASQXT010000201.1:0-7371 GCA_035639575.1 Geodermatophilus sp. | reverse complement strand
GGTCAGGGCTCGGTGGATTTCCTCCGCCTGCTGCAGCAGGTGACGCTGGGCGGTGAGGGACGCGTTGAGCCGCTCCAGATCGACGATCGTCTCCCGCTCCCGGTCCCGGAGCCGGGCCGTCTGCAGCGCGATGCCCACCTGGTTCGCCAGCGTGGTGAGCAGGGTGATCTCGTCGTCGCCGAATCGGTGGGTGACGGTCCGGTAGCAGTTCACCGTCCCCGCCGACACGCCCGCCACGAGGAGGGGGATGGCGGCGATCGCCCGGTAGCCGTGCTCCCGCGCCAGCCCCGCCCACGGGTGGAAGGAGGGGTCGGCGGAGATGTCCTCGATGGTGACCGGCCGCGCGCTGCGGTACGCCCGGCTCGACGGGCCCTCGGCCAGCGGTCCCGAGCCCAGCCGGATGGTGTGCTCGGCGTTCACCCGCGCCACGTACTCACCCGAGAGCCCGGAGGCGCCCGTGATGACCAGCGAGCGGCCCCCCGGGTCGGCGAGCAGCACACCGGCGGCCTCGTAGCCCATCAGCTCGCGGGCCGTGCGGGCGATGAGGTCGACCAGCGTCGGGAGGGACACCTCGGTGTTGACCGCCGCGGCGATCGTCCCCACGCCGGACAGCCAGCGCCGGACCTCCTCGTGGCCGCTCTCGACGTCCATCGCGATCACCTCTCGACTGTGGGGGTCCACAGCGGACCGGTCGGAACCAGTGGTCTCCCACAGTGCTCGCCCGGTGTGACGCCCGCCACGCTGGTGCCCGTCGCGGGGGAGCCGTCCTCGACCGGGAGGGGTCCGACATGCTGGCACGGAGGGCCCAGCGGGCGGTCGTGGTCGGCGGCTCGATGGGCGGGCTGACAGCGGGGCTCCTGCTGCGGGAGCTCGGCTGGCGGGTGGACGTCCTCGAGCGGTCGCCGCGGCCGCTCGAGGGTCGCGGCGCGGGCATCGTCCTGCAGCCCGACACCGTGCGCTGGTTCGCCGAGCACGGCGGCACCGAGGCGGTCGAGCGGGTCAGCACCGGGTCGTCCCACCTGCGCTACCTCGGCGCCGACGACCAGGTCGTGTACGACGAGCCCTCGACGTGGCGCTTCACCTCGTGGACGGCGACCTACCGGGCGCTCCTCGACGACTTCGGCACCGACGCCTACCACCTCGACTCCCACGTCGCCGAGGTCGACCAGGACGACCGCGCGGTGACCCTGCGCCTCACCGACGGACGGGTCGAGCACGCCGACCTCGTCGTCTTCGCCGACGGCATCTCCTCGACCGGCCGGCGTCGCCTGCTGCCCGAGGTGACCCCTCGCTACTCCGGCTATGTGGGGTGGCGGGGCACGGTCCCGGAGGCGGAGGTGACCGCCCGGACCCGCGCCCTGCTGCACGACGCGGTGACGTACGCGACGGCTCCCCGGACCCACATCGTCATGTACCCGATCCCCGGCCGGGACGGCGGGCTGACGCTCGGCTCCCGGGACCTCAACCACGTCTGGTACCGCAACGTCCCCGAGGGGCCCGAGCTCGACGAGGTGCTCACCGACAGGCGCGGGCAGCTGTGCCCGGTGTCGGTGCCCCCCGGGTCGGTCCAGGACCGCCACGTCGAGGAGCTGCGCGCGTCGGCCCGCGAGCTGCTCCCGCCGGCCGCCGCCGAGCTCGTCCTGCGGACCGCGGAGCCGTTCATCCAGCCGGTCCTGGACATCGAGGTCCCCCGCATGGCGTTCGGCCGGGTCTGCCTGATCGGGGACGCCGCGTTCGCCGCCCGCCCCCACGCGGCCGCCGGCACGGCGAAGGCCGCCTCCGACGCGTGGGCGCTGGCCGACGCGCTGCGCGACACGGACGGCGACGTCGTCCCCGCCCTCGGGAAGTGGGAGCCCGGCCGCCTGCAGGTGGGCCGCGACCTGCTGGAGCGGGTCCGCGAGATGGGCCGGCACTACCAGGTCGACAGCGACGCCGACCCCACCGACCGGAACCTGCGGTTCGGCCTGTACGGCCCCGACCACTGACCACCCCGCCGACGAGGAGCGCGAGGAGATGGCCCGATGACGACGGCCGCGCGTGCCCGACGAGCGGAGGCCGCCACGTCCCCACGCCGCACGTCCACACGCCCCACCGGACCGGAGACCACCGGCGATCCCAGGAGGAGAGAAGGATGAAGGCCCTCGTCTACGACGGCCCCGGCCAGATCGACTGGCGGGACCACCCCGACCCCGTCCTGCAGCGCGACACCGACATCCTCATGCGGGTCACGAAGACCACGATCTGCGGCTCGGACACGCACATCATCAAGGGCGGCGTCCCGGACACCCCCGGGGGCACCGTCCTCGGGCACGAGGGGGTCGGCGTGGTCGAGGAGGTCGGCTCCGCGGTCACCACCGTCGCCCCGGGCGACCGCGTCCTGGCCGTCTGCGTCAGCGCCTGCGGCCACTGCCGGTTCTGCACGGCGGGGCAGTACGGCCAGTGCCTCAACGGCGGCTGGGCCCTCGGCCACACCATCGACGGGGTGCAGGCGGAGTACGCCCGGATCCCCTTCGCGCAGAACTCGGTGTACCGGATCCCCGACGAGCTCAGCGACGAGCAGGTCCTGTTCCTCACCGACATCCTCGCCACCGGGTACGAGGTCGGCGTGCTGCGCGGCGCGGTGGCCCCCGGCGACACCGTCGTGATCGTCGGTGCCGGGCCCGTCGGGCTGTCGACCACGCTCACCGCACGGCTGTTCTCGCCGGCCGCGATCGTCGTCGTCGACCTGGTCGAGTCCCGGCGCAAGAAGGCGCTCGAGCTGGGCGCGACCCACGCCGTCTCGCCCGACGAGGTGCACGAGGTCGTGAACGGGCTCACCGACGGACTGGGGGCCGACGTCACCATCGAGGCGGCCGGCTTCCCGGCCCCGTTCGAGCTCGCGGCCGCCCTGGTCCGCCCCGGCGGCCACATCGCCAACATCGGCGTCCACGAGGAACCCGCGACGCTCCACCTGGAGACGCTGTGGGCCAAGCAGATCACCCTCACCACGGGGATCCCCTCCGGGCTCACCATCCCGCAGCTCATGAGGGCGATCGCGTCGGGGACCCTCGACCCCACCACCCTGATCAGCCACCGGTTCGACCTCGGGGACATGGTCGAGGGCTACGAGACCTTCCGGAACGCGGCGGAGACGGACGCGCTGAAGGTCGTCCTCAGCAGCTGACGGCACCACGGGCTGCGGCCTGCTCCGGCACGGGACCCGGTCGGAGCGGGCCGAGCCGCCCGGGTAATGGCCTTGCTCGTCGGACCACCGGGTGTCATCGTCGGCGACGTGCTCATCGCGCTGCCGCGGACGACCACGCCGGAGGTCCTCCGGCGTCTCGGCTAGCAGCGCGCTACCGATCCCGGGGAGCCAACCCCCGGGTGTGCTGTCGGCGGTCGGTTCCCCTCGTGAGAGGAACCGCGATGTCCCCCAGCCCCGCGGAGCACTCCGGTCTCGGACGTGCCCTGGATCTCTTCGACACCTCCCCCTCGGTGGGTGCCGGGCTCCCCCTGTGGCTGCCCGACGGCGCCGTCGTGCGCGCCGAGCTGGAACGGTTCGCGGTGGAGCAGGCCCTCGCGTCGGGGTGCCGCCGCGTCTACACCCCCGTGCTCGGCAAGCGGGAGCTGTTCGAACGCTCTGGACACTGGGACAAGTTCTCCGCCGACATGTTCCCGGAGATGCGGGTCGGCGGGGAGAGCCTCGTGCTGCGCCCGGCGAACTGCCCGCACCACACCCAGGTGTTCGCGGCCCGCCCGCACAGCTACCGGGACATGCCGGTGCGGCTGGCCGAGATCGGCTCGATGTTCCGCAGCGAGCTGTCCGGCGTCCTGGTCGGGCTCAGCCGGGTGCGGCAGATCAACCTCGACGACGCGCACTCCTTCTGCCGTCCCGACCAGGTGGTGGAGGAGGTGCGTCTGGCGCTGGACGCCATCCGGCACTGCTACCAGGTGCTCGGCATCGGCATCCACCGGTACCGGCTCTCCGTCCGCGGACCCGGTGGCCGCTACCTGGGGTCGGACGAGCAGTGGCGCACCGCCGAGGACGACCTCCGCGCCGCTCTGGACGCCGCCGGTCTCGGCTACGACGTCGCGCCGGGTGAGGCCGCCTTCTACGGCCCGAAGATCGACGTCCAGGTGGTCGACCACCGCGGCCGCGAGGAGACCCTCTCCACCGTGCAGGTCGACCACAACCAGCCGGAGCGGTTCGACCTGTCCTACGTCGGCGAGGACGGCCGGAGGCACCGCCCGGTCATGGTCCACCGGGGGCTGCTGAGCTCGATGGAGCGGATGACCGCCATCCTGCTCGACGGCGGCAACGGCCGCTTCCCCACCTGGCTGTCCCCGGAGCAGGTCCGCGTGCTGCCGGTCAGCGGGGAGGCGCACGGAGCTGCCGCCCGCTCGGTGGTGACCCGGCTCGCCGGGGCGGGCATCCGCGCGGAGCTGTCCGGACGGGGCTCGCTGGCGGTCCGCATCAAGGAGGCACACCACCGGCGGGCGGCCTACGTGGCCGTGGTGGGCGACGCGGAGGTCGCGGACGACGCGGTCACCGTGTCCGCGCCCGGCTCCCCGGCCCGGTCGTGCCTGCCGGTGCCCGAACTGGTCGAGCGGCTGGTCGCGGAGATCGCCGCCCGCCGACGCGACCGGACCGTCGCCGGCTGACCCGCCCGTCCGCTCAGGCCAGCAGGGCTGCCAGCGAGGCGTCGGAGCCGGCGAGCGCCGCGCGGTCGTGGGTCGAGGCGGTGGACAGCAGCTCGTCGGCCCCGGTGCGCTCGGCGAGCTGCTCGAGGCGGCGGCGGACCGTCGCCGGGCTGCCGGCTGCCACGGCGTCGAGGCCGCGCTCGACCCGGCCGGCGACCTGGTCGTCCCAGGGCCGGCCGCGGATGGCCGCCACCGGCTCGAGGGCGCCGAACACGCCGGTGCGCCGCGAGTCGACCATCGCCCACACCTCGGGGAGCGCCAGCTCGCGGGCCTCGGCATCGGTGTCGGCGACCAGCACGTCGAGCGCGACGGTGACGTGCGGACGGCCGTCCCGGTGCGGACGGAAGTCCCGGCGGTAGCCCGCGAGCAGGTCCCCCAGGCCGGGCCGGTCGAGCACCGGGCCGCCCAGCACGACCGGGAGCCCCAGCCGGGCGGCGACCTCGACCCCGCGGCCGGTGGCGAGCACGAAGACCGGGACCGGCGCCTCGACCACCGGCCGGGCGGTGACCGGTGCGGTCCGCTCGAGGTAGCCGCGGAGCTCGACGACGTCGTCGGCGAACGTGTCCGGCTCGTCCCCGGAGCGGCGCAGGGCCCGGCGCACGGGCGTGGTGAAGCCGAGCGAGCGGCCCAGGCCGAGGTCGATCCGGCCCGGGTAGAGGGCGGCCAGCATGAGGAACTGCTCGGCCACGACGAGAGGCTGGTGGTGCGGCAGCATCACCCCGCCCGACCCGAGCCGGATCGTCGCCGTGTGCGCCCCGACCGCCGCGAGCAGCACCGCCGGCGCCCCGGACGCGACACCGGGCACGCCGTGGTGCTCGGCGACCCAGAAGCGGTGGTAGCCGAGCTGCTCGGCCGCGACCGCCCGCTCGACGGTGTGCGTCAGCGCGGCCCCCTCGGGGGAGCCGGCGCGGGTCCGGGAGCGGTCGAGCAGCGAGAGCCTCACACCGGGGCCAACCGGGGACCCCCCGTCCGGCTTCCGGTCCGGGAGGCGGCGGCGGCCCCTCCGCGCGGACGGCCGTCAGGGAGCCCGCCAGCCCGTGCCGGGCGAGGCGAGGGTGCGGCCGATGCCGCGGGCGGCGGCCCGGACGCCGGGCGCGAAGTCGCGGACGGCGGCCGGGGAGCTGCCGCGTACGACGATGGACAACGCGGCCACCACGGCGCCGCAGACCTCGACCGGGGCGGCGACGGAGACGGCGTCCTCGGTGACCTGCCGGTCGCTGATCGCCATGCCGGCCCGGCGGACCTCGGCGAGCACCCGGCGCAACCGCCGCGGATCGGTGATGGTGTGCCGGGTGTAGGCCGTCAGCGGCTCGGCCAGCACGCGTTCCTGCACCTCGGCCGGGGCGGAGGCCAGCAGCACGAGGCCGACCCCGGTCGGCGGCAGGGCGAAGCGGCCGCCGACCCGGGTGAGCACGTCGACGGCCGACCGCCCCGCGATCCGCTCGACGAAGACGACCTCGGTGCCCTCGCGCACGGCGAGCTGCACGTTCTCGTGGGTGACCTCGTAGAGGTCCTCCATGAACGGCAGCGCCACCTCGCGCAGCCCCAGACCGCGGGGCGCCAGCGCGCCCAGCTCCCACACCCGCAGGCCCACCCGGTAGCGGCCGTCCTCGTCCCGCTCGACGCCGCCCCACGCGCACAGCTCCCCGACCAGACGGTGGGCGGTGGACAGCGGCACGCCGACGGCGCGGGCGATCTCCGACAGGGTGAGCGCCGGCCGCTCCCGCGTGAAGGCGTCGAGGACGGCGAGCAGCTTGCCGCCCGCCGTCCGCCGGGTCCCCGGAGGACCGGTGCGGAGACCGCTGGTCACGGGACGTCGATGGAGACGACCCCCGGCCCACCGTTCCCGCCGGCCAGCCCCCCGGTGCGGGCGCTGACCACGCGGGAGACGCAGCTCTGCAGTCGATCGCCCACCCGGTGCTGCTCGTCGCTGAGGAAGACGTCGCGGTGGTCGATGACCCCGTCGACGTCGAGCACCCGGACCTCGCACAGGCCGCACTCGCCGCGCCGGCAGTCGTACATCATGTCCGCACCGCAGGCCTCCAGCGCCTCGAGCATGGACACGTCGTGCGGCACGAGGGTCTCCAGGCCCAGCCGCGGGATGCGCACGGTGAACGACTCGGGGGCGAACCGGCCGCTGCTCCCGAAGGTCTCGAACCTCAGGTCGGCCGGACGCCGTCCGGCCCGGGCCCAGGCGGCCTTGATCGCGTCGAGCATGGGGGTGGGCCCGCAGACGTACAGCTCCCCGCCGTCGGGGACGCCGGCGACGAGCTCGGCGACGTCGAGGGAGCCGCCCTCGTCGTCGATCCGCAGGTCGAGGCGGTCGCCGTGCTCGGCGGCCAGCTCGTCGAGGAACGCCATGAGGCCCCGCGAGCGGGCGCCGTAGACGAAGCGGTAGTCGGCGCCGCGGGCCTTGAGTGCCTTGCCCATGGCCACCAGGGCGGTGACGCCGATCCCCCCGGCGGCCAGGACGTACCCGGGCTTGCCGTAGTTGAGCGGGAAGTTCTGCAGCGGCTGGGTGATCGACACCTCCTGCCCCCGGCGCAGGGCGTGCATGAACGCCGAGCCGCCGCGGCTCTGCCGGGCCAGCTGCACCCCGAGAACCAGCTCGGTGCCGTACCCGCTCATCCCCACGACGGAGTACGAGCGGACGTCGGCGCGGCCGTTGACGTAGACCCCGATGTCGATGTG
>DASQXT010000200.1:0-5423 GCA_035639575.1 Geodermatophilus sp. | reverse complement strand
AGCTGGCGACTCAGCACTGGAGACATCGTCCTAGAGAAGCTGCTTGTTCCCGCCTGTGTTTGCCGGCGCTGCGGCCGTGATCGCCAGTCCGGGGCAAGCTCAGGCAGCGCCAAACCAACGCCCTGCGCTCGGTACTCCCGCGATGAGCTGGCTCACGAGGTGTCTCCTCCATTCCGGGTCCGGCGCGGTCGCACCGGGGTGGTCGTCAGGGGCCACCGACGCCGTGTGCGGCCGTGACCTGACGGGGCGTGCTGGGTGGCCCGGTTTCACCATGTGCAACGGCCGACTGAGCGTGCGGCGCGGGGACGTCTCGCGGCGCCGCGCACCGGACCGCGATCAGGGCCCATCGGATGGCTGTCAGCCGCCAGCGGCCGCACGGGCCGGCCGGCCCCGCGGCGACACCGACTCCGCTTGAAGTGCTGCTGGTCTGGGCGCAGGCTTGAGCGGCACTAGTTGCGCAAGCCAACGGAGGTTTCTCCGGGATGTGCGGGATCTGCGGCTGGGTGGACTTCGAGCGCGACCTCGGTCAGGGGGCCGCCCAGCGGGTGCTGGCGGACATGACCGCGACCATGGCGTGCCGCGGTCCCGACGACGAGGGGACGTACGTCGACACGCACGCCGCGCTCGGGCACCGCAGGCTCGCCGTGATCGACCTACCCGGTGGTCACCAGCCGATGACCGTCGCGGAGAAGGGGCGAGCGGACGCCGCTGCCCTGGTCTACAGCGGCGAGACCTACAACTTTCGAGAGCTACGTGAGCGGCTGGTTCTCATCGGTCACCGGTTCGCGACGAGCAGCGACACGGAGGTGGTCCTGCAGGCCCACCGCCAGTGGGGCCGGCGCGACCCGCGCGACGCGGTGCGGGAGCTCAATGGCATGTTCGCGTACGCACTCTGGGACACCGCCATCCAGGAGCTGGTCCTGGTCCGTGACCGGCTGGGGATCAAGCCGCTCTACTACTACCCCACCGCGCGCGGCGTGCTCTTCGGCTCCGAACCCAAAGCCGTGCTGGCCAACCCGGTGGCCGAGCGTGTCCTCGATGCCGACGGGCTGCGCCGGGCGCTGGGCTTCGTCGCCGACCCGCGCCACGCGGTCTTCCGCGGGCTGCGCGAGGTGCCGCCCGGGCACGTGGTGCGGGTCAGCCGAGACGGCATCAGCCAGCAGCGCTACTGGGGCCTGGCCGACACTGGGCACACCGACGACGTCCCGACAACGGTGCGGCACGTCAGGGACCTGCTGGAGGACACGGTACGACGGCAGCTCATCGCCGACGTCCCGCTGTGCACGCTGCTGTCCGGCGGCCTGGACTCCTCCGCACTCACCGCGCTGGCCGCCCGCCAGTCCAGTGACCGGGTGCGCTCGTTCGCGGTCGACTTCACCGGCTACACCGAGAACTTCACGGCCGACGACCTCCGCGGCACGCCGGACGCCCCCTACGTGCAGGACGTGGCGGCACACGTCGGCACCGATCACACCGACATCACGCTGTCGACCCAGCAGTTGATGGACCCGGACGTGCGGGCCGCCACTCTGCACGCGCGAGACCTGCCCTCCGGCATCGGCGACATGGACACCTCGCTGTACCTGCTGTTCCACAGCATCCGCGCGCAGAGCACCGTCGCGCTCTCCGGCGAGTCGGCCGACGAGGTCTTCGGCGGGTACCGCGACTTCCACGACCCCGACACCGTCGCCGCCGACACCTTCCCGTGGCTCGCCGGCCGGATGATGAACCGTGACCCGGCCGACCCGGGGCTGTGGGACGCCGACCTGGTGAAGGAACTGGACCTGCCCGGTTACTACGAGGACCAGTACCGGACGGCGCTCGCCGAGGTGCCCGAGCTGACCGGCTCGGCCGCCGCCGACCCGCACGAGCGGCGGATGCGGCAGATCTGCTACCTCTACCTGACCCGCTTCCTGCCGCTGCTTCTCGACCGCAAGGACCGGATGAGCATGGCCGTGGGGCTGGAGGTACGGGTGCCGTTCTGCGACCACCGCCTCGTCGAGTACGTCTTCGGCACCCCGTGGGCGCACAAGACCTTCGACGGCCGGGAGAAGAGCCTGCTCCGCGCGGCCACCGCCGACCTGCTGCCGGAGTCGGTGGTCCAGCGGGTGAAGAGCCCCTACCCCTCGACGCAGGACGCCCGCTATGGGCAGGTGCTGCACCGCCAGGTCGCCGCGCTGCTGGAATCCAGCAGCCCCGTGTTGCCCCTCCTCGATTCCGACGCGATCCGGGAGCGGCTTGCGACGCCGACCGAGGTGCGCGCCGGGATGGCGGCGCGGATGCGGCTTGAACAGGTGCTCGCCTTCGACGCGTGGCTACGGGACTACCGCGTCACCGTCGACGTGTGAACGAGCGTGCTCGGCGAGGCCGCGGTCAGCGCCTCGGTCAGGCGGTCGGTCTTGCACCGCAGGCTGCCGCGGGCCAGGTTGGCCAGCACTACCGGATCCCGCTCGCCGGCGATCAACGCCGCCATGATCGCCCGCCCGGAGGCCCGAACGGATCGCTGACCACCACCGAGAGCTTGATCAGCGCGTCCTCGAGCAGCTTGTCCACCCGCTGCTTCTCCGCGGTGCGCACGGCCAGCAGGTCCACCCGGTAACGGGTCAGATCCTTCAGCTGCCGAATCTGCGGTGGCGGCACGAAGCTCGGCCGCAGCATCTGCCGCTCGGTGACCTGGCACAGCCACATCCGGGCCGATGACAGGAACACCGCTCCTTCGCGGTCAAGCGGGTCCACGGCGGCGACAAGCCCGACGGGGAGGTGTCCAACCTCCTGCACGACACGGTGGACGTCGGTGACGTGCGCACTCAGACGTCGTCATGCTGCACGCCGACGCGAACGAGGAGTCCTTCGCGCTGCGCCGGCAAGGGCTCGACGACATCCGCGCGTTGCCCAACGGCAAGATCCACGTCTGGTCCGGACAGGGCGCCGAGGGCACCCTCGAGGTAGACGGCAGGTTCGCCGGAATGATGGACATCACCGCCGTCGGCCTGCCCGCCGACGCCACCTACCACCTGTGCGGACCGCTGCCGTTCATGCAGGCGGTCCGCAGCGCGCTCATCAACCGCGGGATCAACCCGCGAGACATCCAGTACGAAGTCTTCGGACCCGACCTGTGACAGGCCGACGCGGAGGTGTAGCGCCGGGCACGCCGGTCACCTCGCCCGACGTCACCGGCGCGGTGCCCCCCGGCCCCGCCGGGGGGCACCGGGGCCAGGATGGCTGGGTGCTCAGCGTGGACCTCACGACCGTCCGGCTGTTCCTGCACGTGCTCGCCGCCACCGTCTGGGTGGGTGGCCAGCTCGTGCTCGCCGCCCTGGTACCCGTACTGCGCCGCGCGGCTCCTGACGCGCCCCGGCGTGCAGCGCGCGCCTTCAATCGGGTGGCCTGGCCTGCTTTCGCCGTCCTGGTCGCCACAGGGATCTGGAACGTGCTCGCCGTGGGGACCGAGGGGTCGCGGTACCGGACCACGCTGGTGGTCAAGCTGGTCCTGGTGGCGGCGTCCGGCATCGGCGCGCTGCTGCACGCGCAATCGAAGACGGTGACCGGGCTGGCGGTGTGGGGCGCGGTGACCGGTGCCGGAGCCGTGGGGGCCCTGTTCGTCGGCGTCCTCCTGGCCGGCTGACCCCCGGCCTGCCGTGCTGTGCCGTCTGCGGCCTGCTCGCCACCTCCTGCCGTCCGCGGACGGCACTGGTCAGGGGCGTGGCCGGCCAGCGGCGCTCGCACCTGCCGCCAGGGCAACAAGACGAGCCTCGCCCCCGAAGACGAGGCACCACGTGACCAGGGCGAGCCAGCCCTCGGCCAGTCCGATGCGCTGGATCCACGGGAATGGGTGACCGTGCCCAATTCCATGCTCGACACGGAGTACACGCCGAACGGAAAACTGAGCCCCGCCGTCATCCTGACGGTGGAGCTCAGTGCTGGTCGAAGCTGTCCTGGCAGAGTCATCTGCCGTGAAGAACGCCGCGGCCATACTTGCCAATGTATTGAAGAGCTGGACGGTGCCCCAGGGGCAGACCACAGCCTCGCACCGCCGCAACGTGGCGCAGCCCTGAAGCCTTCAGAAGGCGCAGGCCAGGGCCGTGGATCATCTGGTGCAGACCACCCGGGACCTCGATGCGATGGGAGACCGCGCTACCCCTCAGCGCTACGGAAGCCCGACAGGTGATCGCGGCCGCTCAGACCCACGGCAACTCCGCCCGATGGACCGTCGCGCTGGCCGTGGGACTGCGGCAGTCGGAGGCCCTCGGCCTGCGATGGGCGGACGTCGACCTGGAGAAGGGCGCGCTGAGCGTTCGTCGCGGCCTGCACCGCGTCGGTGGACAGGGCCTCGTCTACGAGGAACCGAAGGCGGACCGTGGCCCTGCCCGCCCCACTCGTCGAGGCGCTCCGGGCTCACCGGGCAGCCCAACTCGAGGAGCGCATCGCCGCCGGACCGCTGTGGCAGGACCACGACCTGGTCTTCGCCCAGCCCAACGGCCGGCCGATCGAGCGCAAGTCGGACTGGCGCTCGTGGAAGGCCCGCCTGCGAGAAGCGGACGTGCGCGAGATCCGGTTACACGACGGGCGGCACACGGCGGCCACGCTGCTGCTCTCGGAAGACGTGCACCCCAGGGTCGTCATGGAGGTCATGGGCCACGCGCAGATGCGAACGACGACGGACACCTACCGCGACGCGGCTGACCGCATGGGAAGAGCGCTGTGGGACTGACCTGGCACCGCATTCGCTCCAGTGGCCACCACGATGGCACCAGAAACGACCAAGGCCGCTCTCCCGGAGGAGAACGGCCTGGTCATGAGGGTGGAGCTGAGGGGACTCGAACCCCTGACCCCCACACTGCCAGGCCGTCATGATCGCGTTCATGGCGGTTCGCCACAGTTCCGTAAGCCGTGTGACCAGCGGACAAATACGGCCGCGCACGGCTACGAATAGGCGCGAACGCGACCAACTGCAACCAGAACTGCCACCACGCCGGCCAGCTCTCAGCCCTCGTCGTCGGCGCTGACTGTGGCCTCAGCCGGCGGCTGCAGGCTTCACCCGCGCCGCAGCTCTTCGGTCATAGAGGCGACGTTGGACACGAGACGGTCGCTTGCTGGCCGGACGCCGCTCGCACCGACCGCCGCGAGCACGTCCCATGGTGCCCGTGTAGACGGCCCTCAAGAGATTTCCGGCGGCACACCGCTCCGGTTCGGCCCTCTCGACAGGCCATGACCGACGCCCTCACTCGCTGCCTCGGCGGCAGGCGCTGGTTCCGGCGCCGTCAGCAGCCGTCGCTCACCAGGTCAGTTGGCTTGATTCCGCGCCTTGCCCTCGAGGCAATCAAGGGGGTGTCCCCTTCAGTCGCCGGGCACCCGGAAGTGCCTCAGCGTCGCCGCGCCCGGCGCGACGGCGGCGAAGGGCACGGCGAGGTCGAACATCGCCA